>JBAZDD010000108.1:0-6991 GCA_041654635.1 Candidatus Muiribacteriota bacterium | reverse complement strand
CACTGATTACCGCTCTTAAGTTCTTGATTTATCGGATCACCGATTACTGATCACTGATTACCGCTCTTAAGACCCATTCCCGATTCATCCCCGTTTCATCCCCGTTTCATCCGCGTTTTATACGCGTTTCTCTCGTGTTTCATCCGCGTTTCTCTCGCGTTTCATCCGCGTTTCTCTCGCGTTTCATCCGCGTTCTTAAATTAAATTATTAACTCTTCCGATAAATAAATTAAATAATAAAAAAAAGTTTTCGGAGGGTAAAATGAACATCACATCTTCAAGCTATTCAAATAATACTGTAGAAAGTTTCACAGAAAAACTCAAATCCATGCAGAGTCAGCAGATTTTAAACCAGACATCCGATAAAGTGAAAGTACTTAAAAATCTTGCAAGAGAACTTGAAACAAAAAAACAGTCAAATAATCAAAAAGAAAAAGAAACAGATGAAATTCTTGCAGAAGAAATGAAAAATTCAAAACAAAGTCTGATAGAGTTTTTAGGAAATGCTGATCAGGTTCAGATTGAATTTGAAAGACAGAGTGCTTCTTTAAAAAAACTTGTAAGTGATTATAAAAATATGGTAGAAAATAAAGTAAACATTGATGTATTAGTTTAGGAGTTTTTTATGGCATTCAAGTTCAAGTGTCCGGTATGTCAGTTTGATATTGTTGCAAAATATCTTAAAATTGGAGACCCGGTTAAATGTAAAAATTGTGGTTATGAATCAAATGTCCCGGAAAAAGCTGAATTTACAGACGAAGATTCAAACCTTATACACAAAAAGGAAAATTTGCTTGATATAGGAAATTATAATAAAATTACTGTAACATGTGAAAACATTGAAAAACCTTATACCATTCTTGAAACAATCAGTTTTAACATATCTAATATTGGACCAGCCGCTTCACTTTTCGAAGAATTATATAATAAACTGAATTATGAAATAAACAGAGTAATGGAATATAATGCAAGTTCATCTGAAAAAAATCTTAATTTTCAGTATTCAAACATTGATTTTAAAACTGATTTTGATAAGGCCGCAGTTATTGGATTACATGAATTAAAGAAAAAAGCATGTTTAATCGAGGGTGATGCAATTATCGGATTAAAACAGAACTATAACGTTCTTCCCCAGAACGGCTTGAGATATTTTCATTATAATATATATGGAACAGTTGTTAAATATAATTAGAAAAATCCTCAATGTTAAGATTAACTCGACCAGATTTACGGCGTAATTTGTAATCTGGCATATGATTTTTTAAAAAAGCATGAAACCCTTTCCCATGATTTGGGTGAGCAAGATGAGCAATTTCATGTAAAACAACATATTCAATGAAACTTTCCTTCTGTTTAATTAGTTCAAGATTGAGCGTAATAGATTTTTTGATATAATTACACGAACCCCATCGAGACCTCATCTTTTTAATCTTCAAACTTGCAGGAAAAAGTGAAGTCTTGTTTGACCACAACTCAATAAAATCACAAAAAATTCTTTTAGATTCAGCTAAATACCAATCCTTTACAAGCACTCTTTTAAGATTAAAATCATCCATCCTGTTTGCAAAAACTTTTAATTTGTTATTAACACCATCAAATTCAGTAAAATTCTTAGAATTATCCGCAACAACAATCTCTACATACTCACCCTTAAAAATTAACCCATCACCTTTAAACATTGGAGTCATAAACATTGGGGTCAAGTCTCGACATTCGACATTAGACAAATTTTACAAACTTATCTATTGGTTTTCTATATGCTCTTGGAAGTAGGTTCAAATCAGGCGAAGGATGTCCTACAGCAATTATCACAGGAATAATTCTGTTGTCAGGAATTTTAAATTTTATTTTTACTTTTTCCTCATTGAATCCGTCCATAGGATGGGTTTCAAATCCAAGTGCTTTAGCTGCATACATGAGTGACATTGCAAAAAAAGAAGCATTTTTTAAAGCAAATTGTGCTCTTTTATCTGAAAATCTATCTTTATAAAGACTGAATGCACTGTTTTTAAAATTTTCCTTTCCATCTTCTTTTATATAACCAAGCTCAACCCAGCTGTCGAGAACATCATTAATATTTTCTTCAACGCCATCAGGATTTGCAATAACTATGAAATCGGCAGAAGCTTCAGTTACTTTGGGCTGATTAAAAGAATATTTGCGTAAAGTTTCTTTTTGTTCAGGTGTTTCAACAACCAACAATTCCCACGGCTGAAGATTCATTGAAGACGGGGTAAGATTAGCCAGGTTGATAATATTTTCAATATCTTCTCTTGAAATCTTTTTTTCAGGGTCAAAAAAATTAATAGATCTTCTTTCCTGCATACCTTTTACAAAATCCATAAAAAACTCCTTTATTATAAAAATTAACTTAATTTAACTTGAATTTTGTATTATTTTAATCGAAAAACGTTGTTATGTAAAAAGAAGTGAGCGGTAAAAAAAATTCTAATGTCGAATGTCGAGACTTGACCCCATTTTTTTGTAACAGGATGTTACTTTAAAAATTTTATTAAATAATATATTATAAATATATAGATAAATCAGGAGGGAAAATGAAAAAATTGTTACTCATTATGTTAGTTTTAGTTAGTATTACAGTATTTTCTTTTGAAAATCAGGAGAGAATTTCTTTTCTTGAAAATATCAGCATTGCTGAAAATACACCGGTAACTTTATCTCAGGTTTATTCACAGTTAGGTCATTCTGAAAAAATCATTCTTGCAAAACATTTAAAACAGCTTATTTTAAGCCAACTTCCTGCTGGGATAACTCAGAATCCTGAGATTTATTTAAATACAATTACAGACCCTGAATTCAAAGCTTATTTAATTCAGATTCTTGAATTTTTAAAAAGTGATAATGATGGTATGATTATCAGTGTGCTTGATAGACTTGATAAAGATAATCTAATTAAAGGTCATCCAGCTATGTTTAAAGCTTATCATCAGTATATTGGTCAAAATTTCAGAAGTTCAGCTTTTCAGATTGATAAAACTCCTGCTTTTATGAAAGACGATTTTAAGGTTGTTAAGACTCTTCAGTTTTCTGGTAATTACGAAATGATAATGTCAAATGATATTCCAAGAAGTGGATTTAAACCAGTTTTTGGAAGTCCGGGAAAAGAAATTGGTAAAATGACTACTGTGGCAAATCTTCCAGAAAATGCAATAATCAATTCAATTAGACTTGCAGATGTTTTAAATCAGCTTTCAAATGCTGAAACTGATTCTGATAAATACAGTCCAGTTGATTTTACCTGGAGAGGCACAACTTATAATCTTAAAAAAACTATCGATTTAATTAATGTATTACATAACATTTCAGATTTTGATTTAGTAGGTTTTGAAGCAAGAATGGGTGTAGATTATGCTGGATTTTCTATTAATACTGGTTTTTCAACTCATCCTATTGAAATTCCAAGTTTTTCCGCTGCTAATGTAAACGGTAAAACAGTTTATTTCCCTGCAAATCATTCTGAATACCTTATAGCGGTTTATTTGAGAGGTGAAAAAACTCCTTTCGCTCTTGTAAAATGGTATATGGGAATTCCTTCCGACAACATGCTTCACCAGGGTACTATGTGGAAACCTGCAATATATTCAAGAGCTTCATGGTGTGGTTTTAAAGTTACTGACACATTTAAAGATATAGAATCTTTAAGAAAAATCATGCACGGCAGCACTTATTTAATGAAATTTTTCAATTTCACCCAGCTTAGATACAAATTCCCTGCAAATGGTTATGGTGTGCTTGCAGTTTGTAACGATTCAGTTTCCATTTTAAGAACAGTGATTGGTAAAAATCCTATGACTTCATCATTCCCAAATCTAAGAGCTGTTAACTATGACAGACTTTATAAAGATATTTTAGAAAGACTTTCCACTGATATTAAACTTGATTTCAGCGGATATTTAAATGTCCCTTCAGATGTTTATCCTGAAATTTATGGTCAGCAGTTAAATGGATTTATGATTGAAAGACTTGCAAACAGTTTCCCATTCCGTTCAGAATATGATATTAATGGCGATACATTCAGCAGGATTTACAAACAGTTAAATGCTATTGATGGCAGATTTTCTAACAGAATTAAATAAATTTTAAAACAAAGATTAAATAAAAAGGACTCAAATTAATGGGTTCTTTTTTTTATCTCGATAGAATTTTTTTCAAAAAGAGAAATTCCATTATTATCTAATGTTTTTATTAAAATAGAATTAATATTTTCTATTAAAACATTCTCAAAATTAATTTGAATTAATTCACCTTTTTCAGATTTTGGAGGGATTTCAACCTCGTTAATTATATCGTTAAATATCAAGTTAATTTTAGATGGATTTTCAGTTTGTGAACATGCTTTAAAAGAAACAGTAAAATCCCCTTTATAAACATCATTAGAACGGAATTTGTATTCAATATAACCTTCAAATCTTCCAACAAGATGTGAATTATTTTTTCCACCTTCTGCTTTCCAGAAATTTAGAGCCACAGGTTTAAATTCACCAGATGAAAAATTCTTAATATCAATTTTAATACAATTGTTTTCAAATAAAGGATGATTATCAAAATCATTTGATAAATCAGCATTTCTGGATACAATTCCTGTATGTTTAAAATAAAAATCCAGCAGATATTTATTTTCGATTAATGGGTGACGAAAAGTCAGAACATTGGGTTTATGATTAGAAAAATCTTCATTATTATCAAAGTAAATATCATAATCAACTGAACCAGGTATTGGTCTGAAAAATGATAATCCGAATTTTACACCCATTTTTTTTAATAAATCCAAAAAATCACCTGTCTGATTAATATCAGTTTTAGTTTCATACGGAAATCCACACATAACAAGAATATAAGGCTCTATTTCATATTCTTTACATAAATTAATACATTCAAGGATTTTATCGCAAGAAACCGGTTTATTACATTTTTTTGCAACATCACAACTTGCAGATTCAAGCCCGATATCAAGCTTTATACAGCCGGCTTTTTTGAGTAATTCCAGATTTTTCTGTTTAATATTAGAAGCTTTAGAGTGAGCTCGGAATTGGATTTTTAAATTATTTTTTATTATCAGATTAGATAAATCTGAAAGTTTTTGAGTATTATGGCACAAATCAGCATCTTCAAATGAAAAATATTTAATCCCTTTAGAAATAAAAAATAAAATATCTTTAATAACATCTTTTTCAGCTCTATACTCAACTTTTTTACCGTAAAAATAAGGATTAACACAGAAAGTGCAATTCCCGGTGCACCCTTTTGAATAGTAAATTAAAGCTGTTTTTTCCCCTTCACTTTCTGCTGATTTTTTAAATCCGCTTTCAATAAAAATTCCGTATTCAGGATACAAATCAAAAGGTAATGGACCTGTTTTTTTTAAATCCAGTAAATTTTCTGAAGAATTTAAAATAAAAAAATCCTTATCCTGTATTAAAGCACCATCACAGTTAAGCGGAGTTGTACTGAAAAAATCAATAAAATCAAATATTGCTCCAAAATTATTTTTATAAACCACTAAATCAAAGCTGTTTTTTTGAGGATTTTTAATATAATAATCAGAATATTCATGAAAATATATAACTCTGCCCTTTTCTTTTAACATTCGGCAGAAATCAATTACGGAAAACTCTCGACTCGTAACTATATAAAAATCAGCAATAATATCGAACTTTTTAAAATCTGAAACCTCATAAAAACTTATATTATGCGATTTTTTTAAAAAAGCCCCTATTGTAAGAAGGTTCAATTTTTCATTTCGGTCAAAAAGATTTGACGGATTATAATTAATTAAACAGACATTCACCCAACATAATCCCCGTAAAGTTTTCCTGCAACCATTGAAAATACTATTACAAGAATAATATAAACAAGCGACTTTTTCCATCCCATTACTTTGCGCACAGCAAGAAAAGTTGGAAGACTTACAGCAGGACCAGCCAGCAGAAGTGTCAAAGCTGGACCTTCACTTAATCCAAGTGTCATTAAACCAGCGACAAAAGGAACCGAAACACATGAACCAAAATACATAATAGCAGCAGCAACAGATGCAATAAAATTAGCAGTCCAGGAATTCCCCTGAACATAAAAAATTATATCAGTTTCAGTTGCAAAAACTCTCAGCACACCAATCATGAAAACACCCAGAACCATTGGCAAAGCAATTTTAGAGGCAAAATGAACAGTTTTTTTATACCATTCTTTTATTTCTTCATTTTTAAGAAACATTTTTGCTAAAACACCAATAATAATGAAATTCAACCCGTAAAGTGTCCATTTAACCGGATTTGAAAATAAATCCACAGCTGGAATGAAAACTAAAGTAAAAAGAAAAAGAAAAATAGCAAAAGTCTGCCAGCCCTTTCTGTCATTATCCCCTACAGGTTTACCGGTATATGCAAGAGTTTCATCTTTTTTGAAAATAAATGAAAAAACAAGCCCAATCAAAATACCACCAAAAAAAGTAACACCCAGACGAACAAATCCCATTGTAGTACCGAGAAGAAGAAAAGTAAGCACAATTGCGGTAATATTAATAGCAGGACCAGAAAATAAAAAAGTTATTGAAGGACCAATGCTTGAAGCTGTGCCATAAATCCCGGTAAAAAGAGGAACAATACCACAAGCACACACAGAAAGACAAATCCCGACAAGCGAAGAAAGAGTATAAGCTACCCCTTTGTTTGCCTGAGGCCCCATATATTTTAAAATCTTAAATTTATTGACAAGAGAACCGATTGCCCCCGAAAGAATAAAGGCAGGTAAAATAATGAAAATATGACCTAAAATAAAATCATAAACCTCAAAACCGCCGGATTTGATTAGTGTTGTAAACATTGCTACCTCCATATATAATGATTTTATGCAAAATACATTCAGTAATTTATATATTATAATACTTTTTTCTGAAAAGAAAGTTACAGAAAAAGTTGGAAAATTAGGAGTTTTTACCTTTGAACCAGGATATTATTTTTATATAGGAAGTGCT
>JBAZDD010000107.1:0-7001 GCA_041654635.1 Candidatus Muiribacteriota bacterium | reverse complement strand
TATCAATTTTTTCTACACTTGGTTTTTTCTCAGTAAATAATAAATTGATGAGTCTTCCTGCTGATAATTATTCAAATTCAACATTTACTACAGACGATTTCAAGAAAATTAACAAAGATATATGTGACAATTTTACTTTTGGTTCTAAATGTCAGCATTGTGTAATTCGATGTTTTAATAAAAATAAATTAACAGGTAGAAATATTTCTTATCAGAGTTATGCTGGATTAGGTCTGTTAAATGGTGTATCAGATATTAAAGATTTTATAAAACTATATGACTGGATTATAGATTATGGAATTGATCCTGTAGAATGTGGAGGAGCCATTGCTGTTGCCAGAGAAGCTGGACTTGTTGATAAAAACTCAGGCATTGATGAAATGCTTGATATACTTACTTCAGGCGACTGGAGAACAAGAACTGTTTTTCAGGGTGGAAATATTGCAATGAAAACTTTTGCTGTGTCAAGAGCGGCTATCGCTGGTTCAGAGGTAATGCTTCCTTATGATATAAGAACGATGAAACTTTGTGGATTAAGTGGAATGAGCATGTATTCTTCAGATGAAGCTTTGAATTATGCTCAAGGGTATTATTATATATTCAGAGAAGTTGGAGAAGATTATAATAAACTGGCTGAAATTAACAGAAATATGATTTATCTTTCTGGAATACTAAATACGCTTGGAATTTGCCGGCACAGTGTTTTTGCTTTTTTAAAAAATAATAGAATTCTTCCACTTCTGGTAGAATTAATTAATGAACTTTTTAAAGCCAGAATGCTTCCTGGCGATCTTTTAAAACTTTCAAAACAGATAGTTAAAAATGAAGAAAAATTTAATGAAAAATCTGGTATAAATGTTGAAAATTCACTTCCTGTTTTTTTTAAAACAGAAGAAAACTCAACAGGGAAAAAATTCGATTTTTAGTGGAGGAATAATGAAAGCAGTTTTAATTATATTAGACAGTGTAGGTGTTGGATATATGCCTGATGCTGAAAAATACGGTGACAGCGGTGCAGATACCCTTGGTCACATAGATGAAGTTGCAGGGTTAAAATTACCAAATATGGTAAAACTGGGATTGGGTAATATAAAAAAATTTAAAAATTTACCTTCTGTTAAAATGGCTGAAGGAAATTATGGCAAAATGGCTGAAAAATCTGAAGGAAAAGACACAATAACAGGTCACTGGGAAATTGCAGGACTTATACTTGAAAAACCTTTTCCAACCTATCCTAATGGGTTTCCTCAGGATATAATTGAAAAATTTGAACATCAGACAGGATATAAGGTTATCGGGAATTTTGCAGCTTCTGGAACCGAAATATTAAAAGATTTAGGTGAAGAACATGTCAGCACAGGAAATCTTATTGTTTATACATCAGCTGACAGTGTTTTTCAGATAGCAGCTCATGAAGATGTTGTTAACATTGATAAACTTTACGAAATTTGTGAAAAAGCCCGAGAAATTCTTCAGGGAGAGCATAATGTTGGAAGAGTTATCGCAAGACCTTTCAAAGGTGAAAACAAAAATAATTTTTACAGAACTCCGAACAGAAAAGATTTTCCTCTTTTGCCTGAGGATAATATGCTTGATTATCTCAAAAAAAATGGATTTGATGTTATTGCAGCCGGAAAGACTGATGATATATTTGCCCATAAAGGTCTAACTGAAACCTTAGGGCATAATAATGATAATATGCACGGGCTAAAAAATACTGTTGAAAGAATTAAAAAAGGATTTAATGGTCTTCTTTTTCTAAATCTTGTAGATTTTGATATGAAATTTGGGCACAGGAATGATATAAAAGGTTATGCTTCTGCTCTGGAAGAATTTGATAAATTTCTGCCAGAATTAATTAATGAGCTTTCAGATGACGATATTATTATGATAACTGCAGATCATGGATGTGATCCGACATTTAAAGGGACAGATCACACAAGGGAATATGTACCCCTTATTGTGTGGGGCAAAAAACTTAAAAAAAATATTAATCTGGGAACCAGAGAAAGTTTTTCAGACATAGCAGGAACTATGCTTGATTTTTTTGGAATAAAATCACAGTTTGGAAAATCTTTTTACGAGGAGATAAAATAGATGGCTGATTTTTCAGAACTTATTTCCATGCTTAACAGCAGAGTAATGTCTGAAAGAATTGAGGCAGTTAAATTGCTTGGAAAGTCAGGTGATTCTCGAGCTGCTGAATATCTTATCAACAATCTTCCTGAACTTCATTCTGAGCTGAGAATGAATATTGTTCAGGCATTAGGCTGCTTAAAGGATAAAAAAGCAAGCGGGCCTCTTATTATTGTTTATGATGAAACTCCAAGTTCAAATCTTAAAAAAGAAATAATAAATTCAATGCTTAAAATCAAGGATGAACAGTCAATCAGTAAATTAATGCAGATTGCCTCATCTCTTTCTGAAGAAGTTTATTTCCGTATTCTTATTCTTAAAGAAATTATTAAATTTGAAGAAAAGGATTCTTCAGAAATTATTAATACAGCTGTTGAACTTCTTCAGGATAAAAACAATGAAATAAAGAAAAGAGCTTTAAATATTATAATTCATTTTAATGTTAAAAATATTCAGAATTATCTTCTGCCAATGATAAAAGAAGGTGATATTGATATAAGGGTAAAATCATTAAGATATCTTTATAAGCTTGAAGGTGAAAATCTTATTCCAAAACTTATAAGTATTTTATCATCTGAAAGTGTTGAAAGTAAAAGTAAAGAAAGAATAGTGGAAGTGCTGTGGATAATTAATTCTCCAAAAATAACTGATCTTCTTGAAAAGTTATGTTCATGCAACGAATTGTATATTCGAAGAAACGCTGTTATTTCTCTTGCTCATACGCAGATTCCCAAAGCATCGGAAATAATTGTAAAAAGACTTCAAGATGAAGAACATATAGTAAGGAATGCTGCTTTAATGGCTCTTGCAAAGCTTAATGCCCGCCATTATGTCAAAAATATAATGCCATTACTTATGGATAAAAATGATGAAGTAAGAAAAGAAGCAGTTGTTACAATTCAGTCTCTTATTGATGATAGAGAACTTGAAAAACTCGAACCCTTAATGAAAAATCCAAATTTACAGGTTTTAAAATCAGTGCTTGAAATTTTTTCTAATAAAAAATATTTCCCGTCCAATTTTTATAAAAATGTCTCTTCATTCATGGAGACAAAAGATGATGAAATAATTAAATCTGTTATTAAAATTCTTTCCATTCTTAAAGATAAAAAAACTTATGATGTTTTAATATCACTTTACAATAATGCAAGTGAAAATATAAAAGTCGAAATTTTATATACACTTAAAAATTTTAACAATTTATATGCTGAAATGATTCCTTTTCTCTTTGAGTATTATAAAAATGAAGATTCCCCAAAATTAAGAGCTATTCTGACTGATATCATATCACTTGCGAAAAATCATACAAGTGGAAATATATTGCTTTATATTGTAAAAAATGAAACTGACAAGAGAACCAAGAGTAACGCAATTGAAGCACTTGAACAGTATGTTGATGTAATTGAAGAAGTTGAACTTGTTAATACAATAATGCCAAGTCTTAAAGATGAAAATAACAGGGTTAAAGCTAATGCAGCAAAAGCTCTATGGAAATTTGGTGGTTTGCGAATGGTTTCAATGCTTGAAGATATGATGAAAGAAGAAGACAGATGGCAGAAAGCAAGTGCATGTTTTGTTCTTGGTGAAATTGGAGCTTTTCAAGTTGTTCCAATTCTAAAAACCGCCCTGAATGATTCAGAAGATGTGGTGAGAGCAAATGCGGTTAAAGCTTTAGGAAAATGTGGTGAACTTGATACATTAAAAGAAATTTTTGAAGTTTATAATCAGGAAACAGATGTGGTAAAGCAGGCCATAGTATTTTCTGCAAGATTTCTTGTAGATGAAAAATATATGGATTTTATTATTGAAAAATTTGAGGATAAAAACAAAGATATAGCAATTGAAGCAGCATATACATATAACAGTTTGATGAAAATTCAACCTGTCTGGGTTGATAAAGTCTCAGACAGGCTTGATAAATATCCTGTCGAAGTATTAAATGTCATTATTGATGGACTGGGAAGTGTTTCAAATAAAATATCACTTGATATTCTCGAAAGATTAAGTTATCACAGTGTTGTTTCTGTAGCTTCAAAAGCGTTGAGTAATTTTAAAAAGGTAGAAAAAAATTGTATATAAAAAATTATAGAATTTTAATATTAATTTTTTTAATTTTTTTTCTGACAGGTTGCAGAAGACCTGCATTAAACAGAAAAAAAACTGGAATTATTTCACAAAATTCAAGTACTGTGCATACTGTTAAAAAAGGTGATACTTTATATTCAATATCCAGATTGTATAATATTTCTATTCAAAATATAATGGATTCAAACAACATACCTAACCCTAATGTTTTAAGTATTGGTCAGAATATTTTAATTAAAGATAATAAAATCAGTAAAGTTACAAAACCTGTTCAAAAAAAAGAATCAAAACCAGTTTCTTCAAATCAGGTAAAACAGCCTGTTTCCAGACCACGTGTTGTTGAAAATAGCACAGCTAAATCAAATGAGAAGATTTTTATTAAGCCAGTTAATGGGAATGTTCAGGTTTTATTTAATTTTGGTGATATGAAAAACGGAATAAGAGTTGATGGTATCGAATATAAAATTGTCGAAAAAACCGAAATATTATCCGCCTCCTCAGGTGATGTAGTTTATGTTGACAGTGAGGGTAGAAATAAAATTATAATTATTGAGCATAAAAATAATTTTTATACTGTTTATTCAAATCTCTCGAGTGTTAATGTGAAAATGGGTGATGTTGTTAAAGAAGCTCATTTAATAGGAAGTATAAATAAAAATTCAGATTTTTATTTTGAGCTCAGAAAATTTGTTTCAGGTTCAAATCCTCAGGCATTAAATCCAGTCAATTTTTTCAAAAATTAACATTTTATTAAAGCCTTTCTTGACATTCAGCAAATCTCAATAAAATTTAAAGAAAAGGATTTTCAGTTAAATTGAGAATTGATGCTTGACATTATTATTTTTTGATATATATTATATTATAAGAACTATTCAAAAAGGAGGCTCAATGTACAATATTGGTGAAATCTCAGGTGCAATCTGGAAATATCTGAATGATTCAGGAAAAACTCAGTTTAAAACTGTAAAGGAAGAAGTGTTGAAAAATTTTGAAGATTTACCTATGAAAGACAATCGTTTCAGTATGGCAATTGGCTGGCTTGCAAGAGAAGAAAAGATTAATTTTGTAGAAGAAGGATCTGGTAAAAGATACAGACTTTTTCTTGAGTTGCGATAATTAAATATGAATATATTGTTGACGAATGATGATGGAATAAATAGTGATGGTATAAAAATTCTTGCAAAATCAGTATCGCGTCTTGGTAATGTTTTTGTTTTTGCTCCTGACACTGAAAGAAGCGCTTGTTCATCTGCCATGACGTTGCATAACGAACTTAGTTTAATTCAGAATAATGATTTTGGAGATAACTGCGCGGCTTTCTCTGTTTGCGGGGGGTATCCTGTTGACTGTGCAAAAACAGGAATACATTATGTCAACAGTATATTAGGGCAGAACATTAATTTTCTGATTTCGGGAATAAATAGAGGAGAGAATACTGGGACAGACTTGCGATACTCAGGGACCGTAGGTGCTTCTTTTGAAGGTTTATATAAAAATATTCCAAGTTTTGCAGTTTCACTGGCTTTTATTGAAAATACGTTTGATAGAGGGTTTGAAAAAGCTGCCGAATTTGTTACTGATTATATTGAAAAAAATATGAATTATTTTTTAAATCAGCAGAAAGTGGAATACGTATATAATATAAATTATCCAAATATTGAAAATCCTGGGAAAGAAATTTTTACTAGACCGGCAGATTTTTATTATGAAGAAATTTATCATAAGGCTGATAATGTTAATTCAGAATATACTTTAAAACTTACAGGTAAAAGAATTTTTGATAAACATGTTAATTCAGGAACTGATTTAGCAGTTCTGCATGATGGGAACATATCAATAAGCCTGATTAAACCGGAGTTTATTTTTAAATGTTAAATAATAAAGCTCTAACATTACTTGAAATACTAATTGTAGTTTTAATTCTGGGAATTATTGTTACTTTTGCTGTAACAAGCTTTACTGGTTCAAGACTTGAGGCTCAGCGGGTAAGAGTAATGGCAGATCTTGAAGAACTCAGAAAAGCTTTTGGCACTTATGCAATTATGGATAGTCAGTCAAAATATCCGACATCTATTTATTCTTTAATTACCGCAGGTCTGATTAAAGAAGTTCCAAGAGATCCATGGAAAAGTAATTATGAGCTTCAAATTAGAAATATATCTACTCCTAGTGGACCAAAACCGGTAATATTTATTGGAAGTTATCATAAAGATACTATAGAAATTCAAGTTGGTTTTTATGAATAAAAAAGCGTTCAGTTTAGTTGAAATAATGTTAGTTGTAGCTATTCTAACAATTGTTGTAATAATTGGAATGCCTTATTACAGAGAATATGTTGACAATGCAAGAGAACAGAAAACATATCAGATTTTATCAAGTCTCAGAAGTACGGTTAAACTTTATCAGATGGATGTTAATAATACAAGAAATTTTGCTGACAAAATGAGACTGGATAATGGGGGTGAAACTTTTTCAGCTTCTGATCTTGAAAAATACGGATATTCTACTGGGGGAGCAATTTTTACAACTGCGTGGGGAGAAAATTTTTCCTTTCTGAGAAAACTGAATGCAACTAATCCTTCTGTTTATTCGCTTTTTGTTAATTTTAATGTTTATAAAAAAGGAGTCAGAATTGAAAAAGAAGAGTTTATTGCTTTTCAGGGATTATAAAAAAGCTTTTACTTTAATTGAAATAGTAGTAGGTCTTGCAATAATACTAATTCTTGTGAGTGTTTCCAGCGCGGTTTATAACGGTGTTCTTACCGAAGTTAAAATTAAAA
>JBAZDD010000106.1:0-7008 GCA_041654635.1 Candidatus Muiribacteriota bacterium | reverse complement strand
GATGAAAACTGTTCCTGAAAAAGTTTTAAATATTATGTGCGAAAAAACTCCAATGGCAAGATTAGCAGAACCTGTTGAAATTGCTAACGGATTTTTGTTTCTTGCATCTGATGAAGCGTCTTTTGTAACTGGACATGTGTTGTCAGTAAATGGCGGTTTGACACTTTAATGATGTAAAAGACTATTATACTCCCATTAAGAGGCTGTCTAAAACAGCCTCTTTTTTTTATTGGAAAAAACTTATGTAAATGATAAAATACAATAATGAAAGATAGACATTTCAAAACCAATTTAAGAAACATTTTCAAAAGCACTTTTGCTGTATCTGTTTTTTCTCTGCTTCTCAGATTTTTTTCAATGGGAAAAGAAATCGTTTTTGCTGTTTACTTCGGTGTATCAGATATGCTTGATGCTTATCTGATAAGTGTTATGATTCCTGTTTTAATTTCTGATATTTTTTCAAATGGATTTTCTTCTTCAGTAATGGTTAATTATTCTTCAATAAAAAATCAGTCTGGAAGAAAAAAAGCTGATGAATATTTTTCAAATATGATAATAGTAAATTTTTTCTTTCTTTCATTACTTATTCTTATTCTTTATTCGACAATAAAATATTATATTCCATTATTTACTCATAACTATCCACCATTTAAAAAAGAGTTTGTCCAAGTTTTTTTAATATATTTAATTCCATTATGCTTTTTAAATGGATTTAACAATTTGTTCAAGCATTATTTCTATATTTATAAAAAATTTACAGTACCATCATTAATTAATATTTTTACTCCACTTGCTATTATTCTTTTTGTATTATTTGCTGGAAAAAAACTTGATGTTTACAGTGCAGTCTGGGGAATAATTTCAGGCTCCATTTTCCAGTTTTTTGTAATGTATTTATTTTTATTGAAAAATAATTTCAAATTAAAATTTGAATTAAAGCAAATTATTCCTCATTTCAGTACAACAACTTCAAATTTTTTACCACTTGTAATTGGTGCTTCTTTTTCAAATCTTAATCTTGCTGTTGATAATTCAATGGCTACAATGCTTCCTGCCGGCGGTGTTTCAATATTAAGTTACAGTTCAAAAATTCCAGCATTGTTTAATCAGCTTTTTGCTTATTCAATTTCTACAGTTTTGTTTCCATATTTTACAAATCTGTACACTGACAAAAATTTTTCAACCCTTAGAAAAACTTTTTATTATATGATTATAATAAGTTTTTTACTCGGTCTGTTTATATGTTTGTTTGTTTTTTATAATTCAGAATTTTTAATTAATTTACTTTTTAATTATGGAAATTTTTCCGCTGATAACAATTTGGCAGAAGTATCAAAGGTTATGAGAGCATACTGTTTTCATACACTGTTTCTATTATGTGGAATGATATGTGTTAAAATAATTATCAGCATGGGTAAGAATTTTATAATAACATTTGTGGGTATTCAGAATTTTATTTTAAATATTTATTTTAATTTGAGATTTTTAAAATATGGACCTTCTGGAATAGCTTTTTCAACCACACTTGTATATATGTTTTCATTTGCATTTCTGTTTATTTATACTTTTATAAAATTGAGGGAAAATGAGAAAAACTGATATTAACTACTGGGAAAATATTTGGAAACAAAAAAACATTGATATGCTGGATGAAAATGAACCACTTAACAAATTCATTATAAATTATTTAAAAAAAATTCCAGCAGAAAACAAAAAAATAATAGAAGCAGGGTGTGCAAATTCGAGATGGGTAAAATTTTTAACTGAAAACGGATTTGAAGTTTCAGGTATTGACTATTCTGAAGAAGGGATAAAAAATCTAAAAATTTATTGTGATAAAAACAGAATAAAATGCAATTTGTATTTAAAAGATATTTTTGATGATATTCCATTTCTTAAAGAAAAATTTGATGTATTAATATCTTTTGGACTGGTCGAACATTTTGAAGATTATTCTGAAGTTATTCAAAAATTAAGCTGTTTTTTGAAAAAAGATGGAATAATAATAACAGTAATACCAAATCTGAAAAATTCAATTTATTATAAAATTCAAAAATTATCAGAAAAAAACATTCTTAAAAAACACGTAATGATTAATTTAAAGGATTTGGAAAACGCACACAGCAGTTGTTTTGAAAAAATTAACTGTGCTTATGCCGGTAAAATTAATTTTTTTATTACAAATTTTGGTTCTAAAAAAAATTTATCAATTAAAATAATCAGATTTATTTTTTACATTTTAAATAAAATTTTTTCAAAAATAATTACTCGCGAAAGCTCATTTTATTCACAAAGTATTGTATATATTGGAAGAAAAAAATAATTATGGTAAAATTAATCCATGAAAATTGAAAATAAAGAATACAAATTCAACTCATATTTTACTCTTGTAAATGGTCAAGTTTTAAAAGAGCTTACAGTATCATATCAGACTTATGGAGCTTTAAATAAAAGAAAAGATAATGCAATTCTGGTTTGTCATTATTTTTCAGGTGATAAACATATTGCAGGAAAATATGATGAAAAAGAAGAAATTCCAGGCTGGTGGGATGATATTGTTGGTTCAGGTAAAGCAATAGATACTGATAAATTTTTTGTTATTTCGTCTGATTCTTTAAGTTGTGTCGTAAATTCAGAAAAAGTAACAACAACAAGCCCAAGAAGTATAAACCCTGAAACAGGTGAGACGTATGGGATGGATTTTCCTGTAATTACAATTCAGGATATGGTTCATGCTCAGAAAATGCTTATAGATTCTCTTGGTATTGAAAAACTTCATGCAGTGACAGGTCCTTCAATGGGTGGGTTGCAGTCGCTTGCCTGGAGCGTTCTTTATCCTGATTATGTAAATAAATGTATTCCAATTGCAGCAGCTCCACAGGTTGACTGTTTTTCGTGTTTTTTTCCCCTCAGAATGGGAATTCTGTCAATAATGAATGACAGATATTTTAACAATGGAAAATATTACAATTCAAAAAATAAACCATTGGAAGGATTGAAAAATGCAATAAATGGATTAGCTCTTATTGCCCGTGGAAGAGACTGGGGAGAGAAAATCCTGAATGGGAAAAATTTTATTAAAGATAAAAATCCTTATGACAGTATTGATAATATGTTTGATTTTGAAAGAAATATAATAGATGGGGTAGGGGCAAGAGCAAGTATTTATGACCCATGCAGTTACGTTTATCTTTCAAAAGCCAATATTATTTTTTCGCTTTATCATGGGTTTAAAAATGTTGAATCAGCAATTGATAAAATAAAGTCAGAATTTTTACTTATTGCAGAAAAAAATGATATTTTTATTCTACCTGAAGAAATGAGAAATTTTCATAAACTTCTTTCTGAAAACGGAATAAAGAGTTACTATACAGAATTTTCTTCGCCAGTTGGTCATCTTGGTTCAGTCAGTCACGCATTGTTATTTGCTGAAAAAATAAAAGATTTTTTAAATTGTTAATTATAAGGAGAGTTTTATGTGGAATATAAATATGATGGACGAGATGGGGAAGCAGTGGGAAAAAATGATGAAACAGTGGTTTGATGAACTTATGAATAATCCAGAGTTTCTCCAGAATGTTGGTAAAACAATGGAAACAGCTCTGACTTCAAAAATATTGGCTGATGATATGAAAAATAATATTGCAAAATCAATGGCTATGCCAACTGCTTCACTTGTTGCAAGACTGGGAACACATATTATGAGACAGGAATCAAAAATTGCTGAACTGGAAGAACATATTTTAGAGCTTAAAGATGATATTAAAAATATTTTAAACGCTGTTGAAAAAAATCAAAACTCAAAACAGAAGAAAGTGGAAACTCCAGAAAAAGCTAAAAAATCAGATGAAAAAGTTAAATCATCAAAAAAAGGAGTTAAATAATGGAAAAAGAAAAATTTAATATAGATGTAAAAGAGCTCGAACAGATGAAAGAAAAATCTGAAAAATTCTGGAAAGTGATAAATCAATGTAAGTTTACTACTCATGATGAAAAAGATAAAGCGGCATCTGAACTGGGAATTGCACCCACACCAAAAGGACTTGTATATCAGGAAGGAACGATGAAGCTTTATTCGTATTTTCCTAAAGTTAAACCTGATAAAAAAATTCCTCCTGTTTTAATTGTCCCCTCATTAATTAATAAAAATTATATTTTAGACCTTGTTAACGGTTTCAGCTTAATTGAATTTTTAACTTTAAAAGGTGTTAGAGTTTATATTATTGATTGGGGAACTGCTGGTGAAGAACATGGAGAGCTTACTATTGATAATTATATAACTGGATATATAAGAAGATGTGTAAAGAAAATGTCAAGACATTCAGAAGAAAAAAAATATATTTTACTTGGTCAGTGCATTGGTGGGATTTTAACCACAATTTATTCAGCGTTATTCAGTGATGATAAAAATCTTATTTCTCATGTTGCAATGACAACCCCTGTGAATTTTGAAAATGGGGGTAAGCTCAAAGAATGGACAAATCCTGAAACTTTCAATCTTGATAAGGTAGTTAATTCTTATCGTGAAAATGGAGCAATTCCACCTGAAATTCTTCATGCAGGATTTCAGTTTCTTGATTTGAATCTTACTTTTACAAAATATAGAAATCTTTTCAACTTTGTTGATAATGAAGCTTTTGTAAAATTATACAGAGCACTTGATTTCTGGGGAAACGATAATATCCCATTCCCTGTAATGGTTTTTAAAAAATTCATAAAAGCTTTTTATCAGCAAAATCAGCTTATAAGAGGCGAGCTGATTATTGATGACAAATATGTAAATCTTTGTGATATTAAAATTCCATTTTTTAATATTCTTGCTTCAAATGATCATGTTTTTCCAAAAGAAGCTGCTATTGAATGGAAACAGATAATGGCTCCTCATAAAGGTGATGTTGAAAAAGTATATGATGGTGGCCATGTTTCTATTGTTGCCGCTCTGCCAGTCAGATTACAGCTTTACAATGACATATATGAGTTTATAAAGTGACCTTAAGAACGGTGAGAAGTGAGTAAGTGAGTGAGTAAGTAAGAAAAATCAAAAACTTAGAAGCTGCGAATGAAACGCGTAAGAAACGCGAATGAACCTTAAAAACAAAGAACAAAAACAATTAAAACGAACAATAACGGAGAAATAAAAGAATAAAGCATTAATCAGATAAAGATGGAAACCTCGGCTTTAATGAGGAGGCTCCGTCAAAAGATGATTAATTGCTTTATATTATTTTGGAGTGTGGTGAGTGATATTGTTTTTGTTCTTTGCTGAAATGTGACTTAACCACTCGCTTTACCGCGCCGACACCAGGACCCGGAACATTCTAAAGTATAATTCTATAAAATGGTGAAACAGTTTAATGTTTTCATAGTATTTTTTGCGTTTTAACCGCGGTTCTTTATCACTTTATGACTTCCATATATTGCAATCCATCCTGCTACTATTGCACATGAAGCAAGAAATGCAGGGTTATTATGCATATAAGTAACTTTAAAAAATGCCAGCCCAAAATAAACCACAATTGAAGTTATAATTCCAGCCATTACGGAATTTCTGCTAATCTGTGGAAAAAACATACCAGCACAGATTGGGAAAAAACTTGTTGTAAAAAGAAGATAAATTCCATACATAGCAAATATTACAACAGAACCACCAGTAGGATTTTTAACCTGAGCTATAGAAAGATAAATAATCAATCCAGCGGCAATTACAAGAGCAATTCTTCCAAGATTGAGTGCTTTTTTATTTTTAGCATTAACATCAGATTTTTTGTCGGTTATATTTAGTAATGGAATAAACATGTCAATTGAAAAAATTGCTGACATTGAAAGCAGAATACCTTCAAGTGTAGAAAGCCCTGCACAGAGAATACCTATTGTAAGAAAAATCTGCATTAACGGTGAAAATGTAGAAGCAATATAAGTTGGAACAACCATGTCACTTCTTGCTATGTCAGGAAGGATTATTTTTGCATAAAAACCTGTAAACATTACAAGAGAAAATACAAATCCAGCAATAACGGCAGTCCATAAATAAGTTTTCACCTGTTTTTCATTTTTAAGATAAAGCACTTTACCTATAATATGTGGCTGACACACTATTGCAAGACCTACTATAAAGTTACATATAAACACTTCAAAAAAGTTTCTGAAATAGTCAGATGAAGGACTTATAAATTTAATTAATTCAGGGTCAATTTCTCTGAGTTTTGTAATTAATCCACCGCCAGCTGAAAAGATTAATGGCAGTCCTGAACCAATTAGAATAACTGCAACAATAAGCATTATAATACCCTGTACAGAGTTTGTGTATGCGTGAGTATTAACTCCGCCAATCATCATGTATAAAAATACAAAAACTACAACTGATACAATTACTTTTATAAAATCAGGATTATAGGCAAATGCTCCATCAACAACTGTGTAAGCAGGTATATCGATTATCTGTCCAAGTGACATTGAAACAGCTACCACTATAAGAACTGCAAAAGCAATCAGAGTAAGCGAGATAAATCCGAAAAGTACCTGCATTTTTACTGAGTTGTATTTTTTACCAATCCATTGAGGAATTGTTACTGCGGCGATTTTTGAACCCATATTGAAAAATGGTTTAGAAAAAAGAAGAAGTCCGGTTGTTATACCGAGTGCTGCTGCAAATCCGAATCCGGCAAGAGCTGAAAATCCATACTTATATATTAATCCAGGATTTGTAACAAATGTTGCAACACTGGTAAGCTGTGCAGAAAGTGATATACCAACTAAAATTGGTGGAATGTCTTTGCTTCCGACAGCATAACTTGTCAGATCTTTTGTTTTTAATGCTCCTCTTATTGTTAAAAAAATTGTGATTGCAATGTAACTTATTATTGCAGTCCATGCCATAGAAACTGGTGACATATCATACCCCCGAAAAATATTATTTTTGCATCGCAACATAAATATATTTATATTTTTTTAAAAAGTCAATAATGTTTTTGAACCGATATACCGCATCGCAAAAAAATACGTTTCATT
>JBAZDD010000105.1:0-7083 GCA_041654635.1 Candidatus Muiribacteriota bacterium | reverse complement strand
ATTCTTCCATAACCTACAAGATTACCTGTAGCTGCATTGAGAAGTCTGTAATTATATGTATATGTTACTCCACCTCTTTCTTTAGTAATCGGGGTCTGCAATCTTTTTGGAATAACATTCCCAGCATAGGAAGGTTCTCCATTTTCTGTAAGAGAAAGAGGTTTTTCTATTTCAAAAAGAAAAATATATGTAAATAAAGTTGCAATGTCTTCTCTTATTGAAGTATTGAAAAGATTCTGGTCTGTTAAAAATTGATTCCAGAATGTATTAAGTACCGCAACCATATTTTCTACCACTGTAAACTTTGTAGCTCCTGTAGCTGTACTCTTTGAAATATAATTAAAAATTGTTGCCATTACTTCCAATTCTTCATACTCAACGGAGTCTTCAGTCCATGTATCAATCACCAAATGATTAGAAAGACCATTAACAGAATTTCTTGCATAAGTTAAAAGCCCTGCATCCATGTCCTGAAATGCCTGGTCATCTCCATCTAAAAGAGCCATAAAGGTCTGAATTGACTCAAAAGCCGCCTCATTAGCTCCAAATGCTTTATAAAGCAATTCACCAAACATTACATCAGCGATTCTTTCAAATTCATATTTTACAATCTCACCATGAATAGCAAATTCAGCTGAAGTTGCTGTTCCTCTTATTTCATTAACATTATTTGTCAACTCAATTAGTCTGTCAGCATCCACACCAAGATCCATATCCATTATAGCTTCAGTCATGTTATAAAGTCCATAAACGATAAAATCAAGTTCGCTGTTGTAGGCTGATATGTTAATATCATTTAATTTTGCAATTTTTGCTCCAATTTTATCTTTATCAGTATCATCAAAAGCATCTTCGCTTATGTCTGCATTGATTAAATCATCACCATCGTATTGTTTTATTTGAATACCGGTTTCGGATATTTCAACAACATTATTTCTTACCTGAACAAACTGATTAATTTCATCTCTTGATAGTTTGTTTTTTAATCCCCATGCCAATAATTCATGGTTATATATTTCCCATGATGTATCTTCATCATATTCACCTGAAAGTATTCTTTCATTCGCTTCCTGTGATAACTCGAAAGATTTTTCTCTTAAAGTTGTTAATTCAGTGCTTTTTGCACTGAAGATTGAATTCTGTCTTTCAATAACAGATACAAAAGCATTTACTATAGCTCTAATATCATTTTCGCCAAGTTTTGAAAGAGTGGATGGTGGGATAACTGAAATTATTTCACCTATATTTAAATTTGTTGCATTATTGCCTGCGGTTTTAACTATTTCTGTTTTAAACTTTGTTTCTCTTGTAATTTTTTCAGTTTTTGTTACTGAGCCTGCTTTAACAAATGGAATTACAGTTGATTTTGTGTCATCATTTAATAGTCTCACAATAAGATTTTTTCTGTAATTGACAGGAACTTGAGCGTTTGTAAAAGTAAAATTTTTCCCTCAAGAGTTGTTTGATCGACTTGTTGCCAAACTCCAGCTACATAATAACCTATTTCAACTACATCAGCTGCACCTGATTTGTGTGGAGCACCTGATAAAACACCTGAATCAAAGGCACCCTGAATTGTTGATGTAATTCTTTCTACAGGTGGTAAGGGTGTTGTTTTGCTTCCGCCACAACCGGCAAAAACGAGTGTCAACATTACTGCTACAAGCAGTAAGCTTGTTACTTTGGTAAATCTTTTCATGCTTTTTCCTCCATTTTTTGTTTTTTTTATATACTAAAACTTTTTTGCAGATATTTCTGCAAAATGTAAAAACATATTTATAATTTTAGGGATTTTAATTGATTTTTGAATGACTGGAAATGTTTTTAAAGTCATTATATTTTTTTTCATAATATTTCCCACCCCTGGGTTTTTTATGCGTATTATTTTAAGTTATTATTAACATATCATTTTTTTATTAACAATATCAAGAGGATTTTTAATTTTGTAAAGTCATTGTTATTAAAAACGCGAATGAAACGCGGACTAAATCGCGGATTAAACGCGGGTGAACCTTAAAATCGGAAAAACTAATTAGAAAAAACAAAAACTTCAGGGACACTGGATTCTGAAGTGAAGTCAGAATGACAAAGATAAGCAAAGTCCTCTACAGAAGCCGGGTTGAACATGTTCAACCCCTACAAAAGATAAGAGCAATGAACACCGGCATAAAATCTCACCGGGGCGACAATAAAAAACATAAAACATTACAAAAAAACATCATTGAGAATTGCTTCACTTAATGGTATAATTTCTTTCATGAATGAAAGCTATATTCTTTATATTAATATGGGATCTAATATTTCTGTTTTCAATTCTTATTCTGCTTTAAAAAGTATTAATGACTGCTTTCCTCATTCAAAGATTCATTTTATTTTCCCTGATTATCTTTTTTCTATTATTTCTAAATGGGATTTCATCGATACTTTTATTCCAACTGAGGTTAATGCTGGTTTTTTTGAGAAATGGTCACTTTTTTCAAAACTAAAGAGTTATAAATATGATTTTATATTTCTTATTGATAATTTCAGTGGTGAATTTTTTATTAAAAAATATCTTAATTTTAAAAAGTTTATTTCTTCAAAAAACACTGATGAATTATTAAGCAGTTCTTTTAATGATAATGGTCTGATTTTCAGAAAATATGAGCCTTTGATTTCTTATCCTGAAGGTTTTTCATATAGAGTTGGTAAAATTAAGCCTCCTCTGCTTACAATTATTCCTTTTTCTGAATATACTGATTTAGAATGGCCTATTGATAAATTTTTATATATTGCTTCTGCTTATAATAATATTACTGGCGGGAATATTGTAATTGCGGGTGATAATCGGACTTATGAGCGTTCAAGAGCTTTTCTTGTTTATAATTTTGTTTATAATATTACAGAAAATGCTTCTCCGCTTGATGTTTCTTTTGTTGCAAAACATTCAAATGCTGTTCTGTGTTCTCCTTCTATTTTTTCTCATATTGCATCGGCTGTTAATAAAAATGTTATATGTGTTAGTGATTCTGATTGTTCAAGGTTTGATTTTCCGGCTTCTGCCAGAAAAAAATTCAGTCGAGAAAGAGATGCTGTTAACAGGGATTTCAGCGAAGAAGAGGTTTTAGAGGCGGTGATTAATAAAAGCAGTGAGTAATAAAGGAACAGTGAATAAGTGAATAAGTGAGTAAGATAAGAGCGTGATCAGTAATCAGTGATGAGTTATCGGAAAAAGCAAGACTAAAACCAGGGTCTCTGGATTCTGACGTGAAGTCAGAATGACAAATATAAGCAAAGTCCTCTACAGAAGCCGGGTTGAACATGTTCAACCCCTACAAAAAACAGTTGCAATATGACAAACAAGAGCATTATTAATAGCTTAAAAAATTACCTTAACAGCAATGGACCCCGGCATAAAACATAACCGGGGTGACAACAAAATTGCAATGTTACAACGACAGGCTAAAACTAATACAAAAGGCAATCGAAAAATAGTTGCAATATGACAACGAAAGGCTGAAACTAATACAGAAGCCGGGCAGAACATGTTCTGCCCCTACAAAAGATAATTGCAATAAAATATCAAAAATCTCAGAAATCACTGACTTTTTTTTATCAGAGTGTAAACCATTACTCCAGCTGCTATTAGTATGATTATTTTAAGTATGATATTAAAATTTTCTTCAATAAAATTTTCTTCTGTCAGCACTCTTTTAATACTGGAATTTGATTGCCATTCTGTTAAAAAAACTTCTCTGGCTTCTAATTTTCTATAATTATCTGATGTGATAATTCTTGTAATATCATAAGATGGTTTATTCACATCTTTGTTTCCAACTGCAACAAGTATTTTTTCACTTTTTTCAGTCGGTGAAAAATATAATCTTCTTCTTAATCTTTCAATTTCAATATTGTTAATTTGAAGTGGTGGATTATCACCATTATCAATTTTTAAAGTAATGTTTTCATGTGGCCAGATTTCTGAAAATTCAATTTCAAGTTTATCTTTTACACCTTCACCTGCAAGTTTATATATTTGACCTGAGATTTTATTTTCAGAAGCTTTTTCGCTACTTTTATATAAAATTGTAATGTTTCTGTAAAAAAATGGATTTTCAATATCAAATTTAATTTTCAACAACGGGGTTGAGGGATTGATTTGAATTTCCGAAATGTTTTTTTCAATTTTATTTGATATTATTTCAATTTTTTGTGAATGATTTTTTGTTTGAAAATTATCTTTCTGCTTAATTTGAGCATCTATTGAGCTGATTTTAAAATTATCATTTTTTTCAAAATATATAATTTGAATATTTTCTGTTTCTGAAAATTTGTGTGCAGGTTTTGGAACATTAATTTTAATATTTTGATTTTCTGAAAGTGTAACTATTAACTTTTTAAAAATTTCTTCAGTTTGAATATCAATGTCTTGTTTTCTGAAATTTATCTCACCTGAATAATCATAAATACTATCTTCTGAAATTAATTTACGCTGATTTTTACTGTTTATTCCTTCAATTTTAACATCTCTGTAATAATTAATAGAACTTGCTGTATTAAACATAATTTTAGTAATCTGTTTTTCTGATTTGGATTCAAGTTCAATCACTGTGGAATTTTCATTTTTTGTGTAACTCTGAATTAAAAGTCTTTCAATGGATTTCTGAGCTTCACTTCCCTGCAAGACAATAATAGAATATGGTATTTCTATGTTATTATTGTCATATAATCTAATATCATTTCCTTTATTTTCAGATTTCTGTAGAATTTCATCGTTTAGCTCAAAAAAATATATATTTTTAATTTCAAAATCACTCTTTGTTTCTGACTTAAAAAGGAAATTTTCAGGAAGCAGTTTAGCAGAACAGGTAAAAATATATAAACTTATTAAAAACAAATTAATTATTTTTTTCATTTTTTCTCCATATTTTCACAGCAGTTCTCAGCTTTTTTATTATAATAGAGATAGCTTGTTATTATAAATAATATTCCGACTAAGAAAAATGTAATAATTCGAGCAATTGTAGATAAAGCATTTATGTCAATAAAAATCAGTTTTAAGACTACAAGACCTAAAAGAAACAACCCCATTTGTCTTATTTGAGCGTTTTTCATATCAAATCCTTTGAAAATAAATAAATATCCATATAATGTATATAAAAATGTCAATGAACCTGAAGCACCTGCAGGGTGATAATGCATAAAAAACGCATATAACTCCACATTAACATATAAAAGGGCACCTCCAATACCGATTACATTAAAAAATAATTTTTCTTCTGATATGACTTTAGAGCAATAATAACTTACCAATATACCTGCCGCGACAACAAAAAATCTCACATCAAGGGTATTTATATAGGATTCTCTGAATTTAAACAGATTGACATTATATCCATAATGAACATAAAAATCATATAAAACAAGTTTTGCTGTTGCTATGCCAAACATTGCAATACATACGGCTTTTAAACTACTTAATTTATTGTATTTGGTAAGTCTTGCAACTGCTGCCGCTGAGAGGAACATAAAAAATGTAAGAAAATTTTTCGAAAAAATTAAAAAGATTGAAAGAAATGAAAAAAACAGTGACCAGGTAGTAACATACTGCATAGCCAATGACTGATTACGATTTTTATCAAGGTCATAAGCAATATATCCATAAATCGCTGCATATATCAAAGTTACTATCCCTGCATATTCAGTTGCATCTGTTTTATCATAAATAAATGCTACATTAAACATAACTGCCATAAAAGAGTTTAAAATATTTAACATCATAGGATATTTATCAGATTTCTGTTTTATTAAAATTATATATGGTATTATCGAATATATAATAAATGAAATATTAATATAAAAAAGAGCTGGTATAAATTTTTCAATTCTGTAAGAATACCCACTCCATATACCAAAAATTAGCCATGAAGCAATCACTCCAAATCCATAGAGTTTTTTCCAGTCCTGTCTATTTGAAACATAAGTTATTCCGATATTTAAAAATGTCATGTAGAAAAACAGCGCAATATAAGAATCCTGTCCTGTATTAACCATGAAGGGTGTTATATAACCACCTGTAAACCCGGCAATTGCAAGAAATTTATTGTCATATTTAATAGAAAGGCATACTGTAAACACTGTTATTATTATCATCAAGATAAATGCTGTCAAACTGTCGATAAGATTATAAAAACTGTATGCAAAAAAAGTTGAACCATAAAAAAGAGCCGAACTGCCTCCTATCAGAAACAATCCATAATTTAATGACTTTCTGGTGTAAAAATAATTACCAACATAAAGAAATCCAAGAGCTAAAAGATATGAAATAGCTACACGAAGCGATGGAGGAAACCAGCCTTTATCGAAGGAATATTTAAGAAAATAAACCATTGAAAGTACGATTATTGCGATACCTGCAAAAAGAATGTATTTCTGACCAAAATTAATTTCACTGTTAAAATCTGATTGTTCTTTTTTTTCTACTTTCTGATAAACTGGCTCACGGGATATCGGTTTTGGTTGAGTTACTTGAATCGGCTGTGCTGGCTGAGATTGTTGAGTTGGTTGAGTTGGCTGAACTATTTGAGCTGGTTTTGGTTCAGATTCAAATTGAGGTGCAAATTTTTGTGAATAAGTTTTAACTGATTCTTTTTTTAAATTTTCTTCCAGTTTTTTAATATTTCTTTCTACTTCGACTATTCTTTTTTCAAAACTGTTTTTAAGAATTTTCAGTTGTAAAACATTATCTCTTAAACTATCCAGATTAGTATTTGAATTATCCAAAATCCCCCCTTGACTTCGTTTACACGAAGTGTGATGTTACCTCTCGGTAACATGTAATGGCTTTCAGCCATGTAAAGACACCTAACAGTGTCAGTAAAGTTGACTACCGTCAACAGTATATAATCCGGGCAGAAATTATTCTGCCCCTCATATGGATGACCCTTTGTCAAGAATAAATTTTTTATAAGGACCTTGAAGGGAGTGTCCATCTAACTGTGTCAACCCATTAACTTTATAAGTTATTTTTAAAATTATATCTTCAATTCCAAGCTGATCCTTTCTTCAAATATTATACATAATTGTGATAATGTCAAGCTCCAG
>JBAZDD010000104.1:0-7110 GCA_041654635.1 Candidatus Muiribacteriota bacterium | reverse complement strand
TTTAGAACAAAAACGAAAAAACTTTAAAAAATTCCTAAAGAAAAAATAAAAATTCATAAAAAATTTACTCGAAACCAAAAAATACCTTAAAAAACTTACAATCTAAAATCTGGATTGAGAATTTCTGTTTTAAATCCGAGATTTTTGACATTTTATAATTAAATTAATAAAATTTAAACAAAATATTAAAATTAAGGAAAAATACAATCCATAATGGACGATCTGACCCCAATTATTTCAGCTCTGGTAAAGGCTAATACCAAGCTTGAAAAAAGATATATTGATTTTTTGTTTAAGAAGATTGAAAATTCAAAAAGTAGTAAAGAAAAATATTACCTGAGAAAAATTATTAAAAATTCAGAAATTGCCTCAAAGAACAAATGGCCTTTATGTCAGGATACAGGGTTTGTAAGCTTTTATATTGATTATTCTCCAGATGATGTAGATGTTATTAAGATAAAAAAAAATTGTATTGAAGCAGTTAAAAAATGTTATACAGATTATAAATTCAGAAAATCAATGATTGACATTAACGGTTATAATTCAAATAATAATCAGCCAGCATTTTTTCATTTCAATCCTGTTGAAAAAATAAAATCCAGAGTGAGTTTTTTAATTAA
The DNA here is from genome assembly GCA_041654635.1 of Candidatus Muiribacteriota bacterium. Lineage (GTDB taxonomy): Bacteria > Muiribacteriota > Muiribacteriia > Muiribacteriales > Muiribacteriaceae > JBAZDD01. The sequence continues at coordinate 6,490 of JBAZDD010000104.1, read as the reverse complement.
AGGTGGAGGAAGTGAAAATGTTTCAGGTGTTTTAAATTTATTACCTGGATTAAATCAAAATGATATATCAGAGAAAATTGTTGAATATTTTATTTCAGTTGTTAATTCTAAAGCATGTCCTCCTTATTTTTTAGGTGTGGGTATAGGTGGAAGCATTGAAAAAGCTGTAATTAATTCAAAAAAAGCATTGATAAATTATGATTTCGAAAAAGAAGACAATTTTGAAAATTTAATATTAAAAAAATTGAATAACACTAAAACAGGTTTGTTCGGAACTGGTATTGGTGATACAGTTTTGGGCGTTAAAGTAATTTTGGAATCAAGTCATATCGCTAATAATATTGTAGCCTTAAGTTTTAATTGTCACAGTTTAAGAAGGGGAGTAATAGAATTTGAATAAATTAAAATTTCCGTTAAATCAAAATGATTTTAATAAATTTTCAAAAATCAAAGACAATCAACATTTTTATCTTTCAGGATTTTTATATGTAATGCGTGATCGTGCGCACAAATTATACATTGAAAATAATGAAAATGTTATTGATTTTGAAAACTCTGCAATTTTTTATGCTGGGCCAACAGATTCGGGTGTATTTGGTCCAACAACTTCAGCAAGAATGGATCCTTATACAGAATATTTTGCAGAAAAAGGTGTTAAACTTTTTATCGGAAAAGGAAATCGAGATAATAAATTACTTGAAACACTTAGGAATAATTATGATGCAAGATATGCTGTAACATTCGGCGGACTGGCTTCCTATTTGACAAAATGTGTTATAAGTTCAGAGGTGTTATTATTTCCAGATTTAGGATGTGAAGCTATTTATAAAATTGAAGTTAAAAACCTTCCAGTGATTTTTATATAACTCTATCTAATTTAATAAATTTATAGTTATGGATAATGGACGATCTGACCCCAAAGGAAGATAGAGCAGGGCGGTGTAACACTGTTTTATTTCCTCGATTTCAGAATGGTAAATAGAATGGGTGTATATTGGGATTAGGTGTATTATTGCTTTTGATGATATTGATACTTCTATATCTGGGAAATTTTCAGCGGAGAGTTTGAATTTATCACCTTCAAATACTTGAACGCTGTCACCATATACATTGTGGAAGTTTATTTCTGTCATAAAATAATAATTTTCTGTTTCAGGCATATTCTCAAATCTGTATTTAACTTTCAGTGATTTTTTACCTGTAATAAATTCTTTTTCTATTTTATAATCAATAATTTTTCCGTCAATAAATGCTTTGTCTTCAACACTTAATGCCACTGAATCTGTATTGTGTTTTTCTATTTTCCAGTTTTTATTCCATGAAAAACTCTGCTCGCCATATTGATTTTTTAAGTAGCTGTCAGGGTCACAGATTTTATAAGTAATATGGTCAATAAATGAGTCTCGTTGATGATAGTCGTAATATAGCGAGGTTGTTATTTCATTGTGGTAAAATTCGACTTTCCTGCTGAATGCATTAAATATGTTTAAATTGTTATCAAAATTATCAAAGTGACTAACCGCTCCGCCAGTCAAGTTAAGTGTAAGACAATAATCTTCCGCTTTCATAAAAACAAGATTTTCAATTGTATTCAATCCAGCTGGTAGTTTTTTTTCGGCTTCAATATTTCCAAGATTAATTGCATCTCTTATATGCGGAAGGTAAATTCCGCCAAATACCCCATGCCAGTATCCGCAACAGCACTGGGATTTTAATAATTCGGTAAATACTTTTTCATCATGTCTGAATATATTTGAAAAAATACGATTTTTTTCGGATATCAGGTTACTTTCAGGATATTTTATGAAAAAATTGAAAAAATTACCTGAAAAAAATCTTGTTTCATTATTTTTAACTGTTTCTTCGTCGTTTATGCTGTATATATCGATTAGTTCTTCAGCATACATTGACCATTTGTTCATAGCATCGTAAGAGCTGTAGGGTATAAAAATTTTTTCAAAATCTTCTTTTTCTTTCTGATTTATAAAATCACTTACTTTTACAAAATCAAAGCAGCATTCTTCCATATCTGATAAAAGTGAGCTTAGATGGTTTTCTTCATAGAGATATTCATACATCCCAGGCCAGTCACCGAATTTTTCACCATCGTCGGCGTGTACTGCAAATTTTTGGTTTTTCAGATTTTCAATAATTGTGTTTGAGTCTTTGAAAGGGAAGTTATATCTTAAAAATCTGTCTATTGGTATTATTATTAATTCTGAATCGTTCCAGTTGGTTTTAAATAATTTGTCTTCAGATTTTTTTCCCCCTTTTTCAATATGGGTTGAATCTAAAAATGTGTAATCATATCCAGCTATTTTCAGATTTTCAGCAATTTCAGGGGTCCATACTCTTTCTGTTAACCAGAATGCTTTAAGCGGGAAATCACCAATTATTTCTTTGAATAACTCTTTATATCTAATTATCTGTTCCATTCTGTTTTCGTAAGTTAATACAGGAAGAACTGCTTCTGAATAACTTCCACCAAGCAGTTCAAGTCTTCTTGCCTGAGCCATGCTTTTTATTTTTTCAATAAATTCGGGATATTTTTCTTTTATCCATATAAGAAGAGGTCCAGATATATGAAGATTAAAATTGACTGTTGGGAATTTCTCCATTGTATCTATAAATGGTCGGTATGCTTTTCTGAATACTGCATCTGTTACATCATCAAAATTCCCGAATGGCTGATGAATGTGAAGTGCAAGTATTATTTCAGTCTTTCCATTTTTCATAGTAGAACCCCAATTTATAACTTAATGTTTTTGTAATTTCAAGTAATATAAATATAGTTAATTCTAACCCAAAAGGCAAACAATTATTGGATTTTTTATTAATATATTGTATAAAAAATTTAAACAGTGTGATGATTTTTTTTAATAAATTTTTATTTTCAGCTGATAAATAAAAGGAATTTGAAATTTTCAAATATTTATATTTACCTTTTCCGTAATTGAAATAGGATTTTAAAAGATTTTTCAGATTGTCTTTTCCAAAATGAAGTACTTTGATTTTGCTGGAATATTTTATATTAAAAGGATTTAATCTCTTGCAGAAATCTACATCTTCAAAGGCGAAATCAAACTCTGGATTAAACCCTGTTTTAATCGCAAGTGAAGTTTTTACAATAAGATTACAGGTTGAAGAAAATTCGGCTGATGTGTTATATCCCCAAGGTGAAGCGGAAAGATATCTTCCTGTCACAGTTTTATTACTGAAAAGAACTTTTCCTTTGCATACTGGAATGTTTTTTTGAATAATTGCTGTATGAATGGTTTCAGCCCAGTTTTTTTCTGCAAAACAGTCATCATCAATAAATACAGAATATTCTGTTTTTGCGTGTTTTAATCCGATATTTCTGCAGTATCCAGGTCCTTTTTCAAGACAAGGTTCAAAGATTTTTATATCAAGTTTTTTAAACTGTTTAAAATCAATTGAAAATTTTTTTCTGTAATCGTTAATAATTATTATTTCAAATAGAAAAAAGTTTTGTTTTTCGAGATGTTTAAGGCATCTGTACAAAGTTTTTTCTCTGTTGAATGTCGGTATAATAATGGAAAATTTATTCATAATCTGATATATTATATCATTATGAGGAACTTTTTTGAAAAAATTAAACACGAATTTATTATTGAACCGGTTAAATATTTTTATTTGAATTCAAAAAAAAGAAAATATAAAAGTCAGGTAATTATAGTTCTTCATTTCAATCAGAGTTATTCAGACTATTTTCAAACAGCCTGGGAAAAATGTTATAAACCTCTGCTTCAAAAAATGGCTGAGTTAAAAGGTATAAAATTACTTGTTAATTTTTCTCTGACATTTCTTGAAGGGGTAAATTCTACACAGGAAGGAAGAGATTTGCTGAAAAAAATTATTCTCAATCCTGATTATGCTCTTATTCAATCTCTTCCAGGACAACATGTTCCGGGAATTCTTGATAAAAAAATTGAATTTGGGTTAATTCCGCCTGCTGTTGGAAATAATGCTGTTTTCTGGATTCCTGAAAGAACCTGGGATATTAATTTTTTAAAAATGCTTGATAAAAAAGGATATAAATATGTTTTTGTTGAGCACATGGATAATGTTTCAAAAAAAATCAGAATTAAGAGACTGGGGAATTTGTTTTTAATACCGGATGAAATAAAGGCGCGGCATTTTCTTGATGCACTTCTTCTATATGGACGCCATGGTTTTAAGTTGAAAAATTTTATATTAAGAAAAAAACTCACAGTATGGGCTGAAGATGCTGAGGTTGCTGGGTTGTGGTCCTATGAAAGAAAAGAGGATTTTAAAAAACCTCTTGAAAGATTTATGAAGTTTTTTGAATGGATTAAATCAAATTCTCAGGTTGAAGCAGTTTTTCCGTGGGAAGTTAAGGGTAAAAAAGAAAAAATAACTGATTATGCTCCATTTGTTATGGGGAATAAAGCAAGCTGGATAGAGGATAGTTTCAGAGGGATAATTAATCAGTTTTACGAAAAGGGTTTTGACAGTTTTGAAAGTTATATTAATGGCGATAAAATACAATTTTTTAAAAATTTAATTGAAAATTATTATACAAGAATAAACAGTCAGATTATTCCGCAGTTTGTCCAGTGTGAGCTGATGAAAATTCTTTATTTTTACATGTATGAATTTGGTTGTCCAGGTGTAGGATTTGAAGATAAATATTTATGGGCAGGGATTCAGAAAGTTGAAAAATATCTAATTCTATTTGAAAAAATTATAAATTATGAAAATGGTTTTTATGATATTAATACTCAGGGTAACTTCTGCAAAAGGAAAATTTTCTGCTTTAAATTTGAAGAGCATTTGTATATGTTAGACTGTTCAGGGCAGATAGTAAGTTATATAAATATTAGAAATTCCATGTTCTGCCATAATGATTTGATATTTACTCTAAACAGCCATTATGACTATGACAGAAATGCAGTTTTTTTAATTAATCGCGAAAAAAAGCAGGGTAGTTATGAATTTGAAAATAACAGAGTGATTTTTAATTCTGCTTTATTTAATTTAAACATTGATTTCAACGGATTAAAGTTTGATTATGTAATAAAATCAAAAACTGAGGATTATATAATGTTTTCTGAAAGTTTTAATGAAAAAATGAAAAAAATTAAAGAAAAAAGGGGTCAGGTTGATTTGACCCCTTATATCAGCTTATAAAATTATCGATTTCGTTTTCAGCTATAAATTTTTCAAAAATAAGAAAAACAAATTCTTCTACTGATTCAATAAGATTATTTATTCCAGTTTCTGTAAAATGAACATAATCAACAATTGCACGGTTTTCAATTTTTTTAATAATCTGAAGATTGGATATAATAATGTCTTTTAAATCAAAATCAAACTCTTCAATAAAGTCTGTTATCATTCCTGAGTTGATGTTTACATTATTAACAACGGCTATTTCAAGAATTCTCTTATTGATTGAATTTTTAATTATGTCTGTTGCTGAGAAAATGTTAATTGTTCTGTTTCTGAAATGTTTTGATAAAAAAATTTTTAAATCTTTCATAATTAGATGTTTTTTCATAGTCCCGCTCCTTTTGGCTTTTTTCATACTTGTTTTTATCTTACTTTAAGTTATAAGAGATTTTTTTGATTTTGTGAAGTACTTTTTTTTTTCATTGAGAATTGCTTGGGTGTTTACAACATATTTGATTAATAAAAAATTATGATATAACATTAAACATAAATATTACAGTCAGCGGTTATTTCGGGAGGTTTTATGAAAGGATTGTTAGAAAGAAGAAGTATAAGAAAATATAAAAATACAGAAGTTGAAGAAGAAAAAATTGAAATGCTTCTGAAAGCAGGAATGAGTGCTCCTTCTGCGAAAGGAACAGAACCTTGGCATTTTTTTGTTATAAGAAATCGCGAAATTTTAAAAAAATTATCTCAGATACATCCTTATGCAAAAATGCTCGAAAATGCTCCAATGGCAATTCTTGTATGTTTTGATGAAGAAAACGAAGAAGCTCGAGACTGGTTTGTTCAGGATTTATCTGCTGCAACAGAAAATATTCTTGTTATGGCAACAGAGCTTGATTTAGGTTCAGTATGGCTTGGCGTGTATCCAAGAGAGGACAGAGTTGAGGGAATTAAAAAACTCATGGGATTTGAAGATGATTTTCTTCCATTTTCATTGATTGCGGTGGGTTATGCTGATGAAAAAAAAGAACCAAAACAGGATTTTTCAGATAATAAAGTCGGGTATATTGATTAGAATCGCGAATAAAGCGCGTAAAAAACGGGAATGAAACGCGGGTGAAACGGGAATAAAGCGCGAATAAAACGCGGGTGAAACGGGAATAAAGCGCGTAAAAAACGCGAATAAAACGGGAGTAAATCTTTAAAAAAAAATAAATTAAAGTTTTATTTTTTTTCTGCCGATTAATATTAGTTTATAATAATTATTGCCAGGGAGGGCAAAACTTATGAAAATTACTAATTCTGATATTAATCTTAGTTCTGACCGATT
>JBAZDD010000103.1:0-7153 GCA_041654635.1 Candidatus Muiribacteriota bacterium | reverse complement strand
ACTATGTTTGTTTTTAGCATTATTAAAAATAAATGGTTCAAAACTTCCCGATAAAAAACCTATTTTTTGAAACAGCACATCAAAATCAGAATATTCTGTTATGAATTCACGATTATAATTATTTTCAAATAAATATTTAATAAGTTTTTTCCGGTTTAAATCCATAATTGAATTTTTTTTTGAATCATTTTCTACATAAATAAAAAAAATTTTATCTAATTTACTATGTATGATTTTTTTATCAATTTCGATCTTGGTATAACTTTGATTTTGTTTTTTGCAGCTGCCACAAAACACTGCATTATTATTATTAAAAAACAAATAATCATCACTGTTTAATAAAAAGTTTCTGTTTAAAAAAAAGTCTGCAAGCGTGCTTTTTCCGGCTCCTGATTTTCCTGAAAAAATGAATAATTTTCCATTCTTAAATACAGAAGAAGCGTGAATAATCAGATTATTAAATAAAATCTCTATTAAAGGAGTAGCCATATATTTTACTATGGTTTTGCTGTAAAGATTAAAATCTGATTTTATTACAGCGTTTTCTTTTTTTAAATCAACAATACAGTAAAACTGCAGAGAATTTCGATTATATAAAAATTCGATTTTGTTATTGTCAGAAAGTGTTTTTAAAAAAATCCCCTGTTCTGAAAATGTCTGTATGTCAGAATAATTTTGCAAAACAATATTAAAGGGGTTTTCTATAATTTTCATTATGACAGTGATGGATTATACTGAGTCCACAAAGCATCGGAATTTGTTCCACCACCGCTGCCTGTAAGTTTTTCAACTTTGCCTAAAAATTTAACTTCAGGTTTTTCATATTTTTTTAATTTATTTTTATTTTCTGATTTTTCTTTCATATTTTTCCTCATAATTAACACAATTCACTAATATTATATTATTATTTTCAATTATTTTCAAAACTTTTTTTTAAACTATGTTTTCGATAAATATCATAGGATAATTTTCTGGCTTTAGCTCTGTTTTTTGAAATACGCAGAATTTTTTGGGGTGGAATGTTCATTACATAATTATATATATTTTTATCAAGATATGGAAAAACTGGATAAATATCTTTTTCTGTAAAAAACATCCATATCATTTCAAGAGCATACATATGATAGCTTGAATAAAACAAATTTTTAATCTGATATTTTAGAAAACTTTTTTTATATAATTTTAAATATGGTTTTTTAAATATTTTTAAAATCATTTTTCTGTGTTTTAAAATTCGATACAAATTTAATCTTATAATAAAATCTTTATACAGACTTTCTATAAAATCAACTCCATGAATTTCATCCCCGCCAATTCCTAAAATAATTCTGTTAAATTTTTTTTCCTTTGCTTTTTCCAGAAGATTTTTAAACACTAACGAATTTAAAGAATAAATATAATCCTTAGAATTAAACATTGTTTTTTTTATTTCATTTTTTAAACTTTGATAATCAAAATTATTACTTTTGTTATTACCTACGCGATTTTCGATAATTTTTTTACTTTCAGAATCAAAAATAATTGAAAAACTTTCTACCTCTTTATTTATTTTAAGAGCTTTTTCATATAAAAGTCCAGAATCAAGCCCTTCACTTAAAAATATGGCTATTTTTTTAATTCCATCAGTTCTTTTTTTTAAACTGCTTGTAAGCAAACTTTTATAACAATGTTCGGAATTATTTAAAACCGAAATTTTTTTCCATTTTTTATTATTAATATTAACATAACCGCCTGGTATAAATCTTCTTATATTTTTATAAATAGTGTATTTCCGGTTAACTTTATGTAATTTTTTAATTCTATTCAAAACCTCAGAATTTTGTTTTATTAATACCGGGAAATTACTGAATCTATCACTTATATAATATTTATTGTTTAAAAAAGTATAATACAATGGCGTAATTCCAGGAAAACTTCTATAAAAATAAACTTGATTTTCAAATAAAAGTACTCCTGATAAATCACCATCTAATTTAGAAAAAAATCTATGAACATTTTTAATATTATCGGGGAATTTACCATAATTTAATCCCCAGTAATAAAATTTATAATTTCCAGCTTCAAAATTATTTAAAAACTCTTTTTGAATAATATCAATATTATTATCTTTTAGTGAAAATGAAAGCAGGGCCATTATTTTTTGGAATTACCTCCGCATGAAATATTAACTTATTTTGTTTTTTTATTACTGAAAAACAAATACTTGCGTCAACATCGAGCTGATTTAATATAATAAATTTTGCAAGTGCATTTCGTAAACAGTTTTTATATTTTTTTAGTGAAAGTCGTAATATAAATTTTCTTGATACTCTTATTCTTTTTATAAGCTTAATTTTTGATAACAATTTTGAAATAAAAAGTGTTCTTTTAAAATTATGTTTTAATGAAAAACTAATTAAACAATATAATAAAATATAATAAAAAACTAAAAATAATTTAATCAAATTCACAATCCTTTTTTTTAAACATAAAAAAATTTCTTTTTCCGTGGGCACAATCAAATATAATATTTGAGTAATTAGACATAAAAAATTTTAACACAGAAACAGGACAAAAATATAGCAATTTATTAAACATCTCACTCAATAATTTTTCTGCATAGAATTCGGGCAATATTTTTTTTATTTCTGTTTTATATATTTTTACAAAGTTTTTATTAGTTTCAAGGCTTTTATTTATAGATAATCCGGCAAGATACCCTGTCAAAAAGGCATAATAAATTCCTTCACCAAATAACGCGCCAGATATACCACAGCTGTCACCAGCATTAATAATTTTATTATTTTGTATAAGATTTAATTTTAAATTATTATTAACATAAAAAAATCCCTGATTATATTCTGAAATTATATATTTTTCATATCTTTTTTTTAAAACATAAAATATGTTCAATATTTCCTTTTCAGAATTTATTCCCCCAACACCTATATTAATACTGTTTTCTCGTGGAAAACACCATCCATAACCTTTATTAAGGTTATCATAATGAAAATGAATTTCATTAATTTTTCTGTTAACTTTAAAATCTGAAGAAAATGTTTTAATCTGATTATCTCTTTTTTTATTAAAATTGAATAACCCTAATACTCCGGTTGTATTAATACAGTATTTGAAATATATTCTATCGTTATTACTCAAAACAGCATAATCTTTTTTAATATTAATAATTTTTTTATCAAAAAAACATTGTACATTTGAAAAATTTCGAATTTTATCAAGTAAGTATAAATCAAATTTTTGTCTATCTGAAATATAATAATTTATTCTGGCTCTGCCTTTTTTTATTAATTTATCTTTATAAGTAATTAAATAACTGTTTTTTTTTGAAACAATATTATTTTTAATAAGTTCAGAAAGATTAATATTAAAAATTCTTTTTAATTCATTAATTGATTTAAGAGTTAAACCACCTGCACATAACTTATAACGAGTCTCAGAATGTTTATCAATTATGGCTATTTTTAAATTTTTATCTGCAAGAAAAAAACATGAAGCAAGCCCTGCTGGACCTGCTCCTGCAATAAGTACGTCACATTTATGTGTTTTAAAAATTTGAGATTTTATCAACAAAGTCCGGTCTGTCTATAAATGGGTTTCTATTATCCTGATACCATTCTATCATACTGTTTCTTCTTAATTCAAATTCATCAACAGCATCCATTTTATGCCACTGTCTTAAAACTCTTTCTTCTTCTTCAGATATTGGCATGCTGTATCTTACGGCAAAATAAAACAGAGCTCTTGCTATGTCACCTCTGTATTCCTGCCTTACTTCAAATACTCTTCTTCCATCTTTATCATCACCTAATGCACTGCCAAAACCAGACCATACATATCTGTCAACCCATCCGAAAGGATTGTTACCACGTCTGGAGTTTGTCACTGAATCGGAAGGGAAAGTATGAAACATATCTGTTTTTTTAGCTGTAGGTTCACCATATCCAAACATTGACTGAGGCCATGCATGTTCGCAGTTCATAACATTCGGATTTGGAATTCCTGCGGTTTTAATAACTCTACCTATATAAATATCTTCAACTTCACCGTTAATATTATAAACTTCACCAAACATAATTTCTCTCATTCCAGTATAATCATAAACTTTGTGATTAGAAACAAGAGAATTCAATTTTCCGCGAAGTTCACCATCTGAAAAATTAGCTGCATAATTATAATAACTTTCATAATCAAAATTATTTTCCTGTTTGTCATAAATAAGCTTAATAACATCTTCTGAATAATCAACATTAACAAGAGTAAGATGAAAATCAGAGCTTTCTGTTACAATATAAACACATTCCTCATAACCATAATCAACAACAGCATAGATTTCGCCACTGTATTCATAAAAATGTATTCCTTCAAAGTTGTATCTTTCTTCAGAAACGGCTTTGTAAGAAAATTCATGATTAGTATTTCTGTCTGTTTCAACTGATTCAAAGCTTAATGATGTCTGAAAGATATTTTCATCTTTTTCAACTTTCATTAAATTATAAACACCATTGAAATTAGAAATATCGATTGAATAACTTGAAATAAATAAAACAAGAATTAAAACTGAAAACAATACTCTTTTCTGCATACTATCCCCCGTAACTTTATTTGGTTACGCGGGTTCTTATACTTTTATACTCTTATACCGCTCTTTTTAAGGATAGCATGGATTTTTTATTATGTCAAATTTTGTTTTTTTCATTAATAATCACATATGCTGCCATTGCTTCTGCTACCACTCCGGCTGCCGGACAAATCCAAACATCTGCCCTTTCTTTTAAAGCCAGTGTTTTTTGACCTGTAAACATTTCAACTGTTTCAAGCGGGCTCATAAGTGTTGGTACTGGTTTAATAAATAAATCAAACCATATATTTTCACCTGTTGATATCCCACCTGTTATTCCGCCTGCATTATTTGATGAGTGCTTCACTGTGTTTTTTCTGATTGATATTATTCTGTCATGGCTTTCTCTACCGGTTTTGTAGGAATAATCCATACTTCCAAAATTTATTCCTTTAACTGAAGGTATTGATAGCATTGCAAATCCAAGTTTTGCCTCGAGACGTTCTCTGAAATCCACGTATGAACCAAGCCCAGTTTTAACACCTTTAATAATCACTCTGATTCTTCCACCAAGCGAATCCTTATTTTTAACAGCTAAATCAACAGTATTTTTTATGATTTTTTCAGTTTCTTTATCAAAAACTCCAAATTCTGACTTAAAAAGAAATTGTTTTTCTTTTTCTGTTATATCACATTTATTTTTATAAAAATCATATTCTCCAATTCCTGTAACAAATGAATAAAACTCAATTTTTTCTTTTTCAAGATATTGTTTAAAAAAGCTTCCGCAGGCAACTCTTACCGCTGTTTCTCTTGCAGAAGACCGCTCAATAATATTTCTGATATTTTTTTCATTATATTTTATAGCCCCATATATATCCGCATGTCCTGGTCTTGGAGTAGTTATGTCATGTTCTTTTTTATTTTTCCAGTTTTCAAAATCTAAATTTTCTATATAAAAAGAAACTGGTGCTCCTGTTGTTATATTTTTTGAATTAAAACCTGATGTAATGATGATTTTATCGTTTTCTATTTTCATTCTTCCGCCTCGCCCATATCCTCTCTGGCGACGTGAAAGTTCATTGTTTATTTTATCTAAACTGATTTTAATACCCGAAGGAAAATTAATTATTATTCCAGTTAAACATGGTCCATGAGATTCACCGGCAGTAAAAAATTCAATTTTATTCATAATTAAATATTCTCTATTTTTTTTATAACATTTTCAGTAAATTCTATTTCAATATGTTTTAATTCGTGGTTATAAATAAGATTTGTTTTTATAAAGTTACCACTTTCTTTACTGTAAGAAAAAAAGGTCTTAAGCTTTCTTTCATCAGTATAATCACCGTCAAATATATAATGAATAAAGCCTGTATTATTAATTGTGAATTTTTCTTTTGAGTTATACTGTGAAAATTGTTTCAGTTTCAGATAATAAAAAAATAATCCGAATTTATCGTTGAAAAGTTTTTCAATAAATTGTGATGAGTTGGTAATTCCCATAATTTTTCCAACAGAATTATACATATCATCAGCAAAATTTTCCTTTGAAACAGAAAAAACTATTCCATAATTTTCTTCTATAAAAGATACTGTGTCAGTTTTTTCTCCTCTGGCAATTTCTCCATGAATAAATCTTTCTGGTAATGGTATTTTAATGTTATAAAGTTCTATTTCTGTAAATTTTTCAAAATAATTGTTGTAAAAACTATTTTCTGTTACAAGTGTACTGAAATTCTCAAGTATGCTGGAATTAGAATTAAATATTATAAGTATTGCAATAAAATAAATAATTATCGAAAGGGAAAATAAAATTTGAAAAAAATCATTTTCTTTTTTTAATCTTTTTTTTAATTTTCTTGAAATGTCAAAAACTTCTTCTATTTCATTTGATGAAAAATAGTAAAGAATTAGTATTCCAAAAATCATATTAAATAAAATACTGTAAAAATTTAAGAATGTCCCAAACATTATAAATCCAGCTACTGGAACAATTATCATCATATACGCAATTGATATGAACCAGTAAAACCCTGATATTCTCTTTTTATAACTCTGATACCCTGCCATAAAAAAAATAAATCCAAATACAGCCGAATAAAAAGTTGAAAGTGTTGTAAAGTAAGGAAAAGGAATTATATATGACATTGTATCAAAAATAGCCTGGTAATTGATGGTTTTAATGCCTATTTCACGACAAATTGCAAAAATTACATACGTATAGTTTATCAACCACATGAAAATACCAGAAATTGCAAAAAACAGTAACTTTTTACTGGTATTGCCTGACATACTCACAAGCTACCTCTTCTCTGGTAAATTTTTGCATTCCCAATTCATAACCAATTTTAATATATTCTGGAATTGATTTCAAATCTGCCCATTTATAATTTTCTGGTTTTGTAAAAAATTCTTCTGGTGTAAACTGGGCTGCTACTTTTCCGTTATTCATAACTACAACTGTATCTGAAAGAATAATCTCTGCCGGATCATGAGTTATCATGATAACCCCTTTACCTTCTCTGTGAAGTTTTTTAATAAGATAATTAACTTCTTTTTTTCCACGAGAATCAAGCATGCTTGTTGGTTCAT
>JBAZDD010000102.1:0-7216 GCA_041654635.1 Candidatus Muiribacteriota bacterium | reverse complement strand
TAAAAGTGAAATTGAAGAATTTTTAAATTATTTATCAGACAAAAAGAAACCTGAATTTAATAAATTGATGAGTTTGCTTTTTATATTTATTAATTCTGATTTGAATAATGTTAAAAAATTTAGGCATGAAGGGGATGGAATTTTTGCTTTAAAAAGTTATCAGGTAAGATTTTATGGGTTTTTTCTACCTGATAATAAAACCATTTTTTTGTGTTGTAGTGCTTCAATCAAGAAAGATAATAAAAATAATAAGAAAATTAAACTTATAATAGAAAAATGTAAAAAGATTAAGTCCTTTGTTTTAAAGGAGGGATTAAATGAAAAAAGATAATTTTCAACAGTGGTTTGACAATCAATTTAAAGAGCTTCAAAAAGACTCGGTTTTCCTTAAAGAAGGTTATGTTATTAAAATAACTGAGATTATTTGTAAAAAATTAAGAGAAAAAAAATGGACACAAAAAAAACTTGCTCAGGAAATGAATGTTTCTGAGGCTTATATTGCTAAAATGCTTAATGGTAATAATAATTTCACTTTTTCTACTTTAGCAAAAATTTCCAGTGTGTTGGGGATTGAGTTAAAATTTGATTATGTTGATTTAAATAAAGATGAAATTCCTGAGATTGATTTAAGCTATATTAACAATAAAGAGATGAAAAAAATTTTATATTTGCATAAAAATAATGAGAAGGAATTTGATAAAAATAAATCTTTTTTTAATAATGATTTAATTTGTGAAGAGGATATATAGTTAATCAGGAGATATATTATGGATTTAGTTTTTAAAGACATTGTTTTAAAAAAAATTTTTGTTGAAAATATTGTGGTTCGATTTAATAAAAAATATAAAAAAGATTTTGATAAAAATTCTGATGATATAAAATTCATCTGGAAAATTGGTAAAGTTAATAAGCAATCTAATATTTTTATTTTGGAGATTGATGTTAATATTAATAAAAGTAAAATAAATTTTGAAAAAAGAGCTTATAAATTTGAAGCTAAAATTATCGGTATATTTGAAATTAATGATTTTGAAAAAAACAAGGATGCTTATGTAAATGCTGCTTTAAGTATTATGGTAGGAGCAGTAAGAAGTTATTTATCAACTGTTACTAAAGATTTCCCGGCTAATGAATATATTTTACCCTCTATTGATTTAAAACAGTTATTAAAATGCTATGCTTCTAAAAAACGTTAAAAAAATATAAATTAATATTTATCAGTTAAATTTTATTTCTTTGCTATTGTTCGCTTTAATTGTTTTTGTTCTTTGCTTTATTAATGTTTCTAAGTTTTTGATTTTTCTTACTCACCTATTCACTTATTCACTTACTCACTGCTCTTAAGTTTCTTTCGTGATTCATCCGCGTTTCATCCCCGTTTCACTCGCGTTTCATCCGCGTTTCATCCCCGTTTCACTCGCATTTCATACGCGTTTCATACGCGTTTCATCCCCGTTTCATCCGCGTTTTTAAAAAATTTATTTACATTTATCAGTTAGTATTGTATATTTATCAAAAATAAACTTTTTTAAAGTGGAGGAAATATTTAATGATTAAACTTCAGGGAGATAAAAAAAATATGAAAATGCAGTAAAAAGAGCTAAGGAAAAAAACGTTGTACTTCCAACTTTCAAACAGATGAAAAATCCTGAACTCGTTCCTGAGAAAATTAAAACCATATTAAAAAATACAGGCTTATGGGATATTAATCCAGCAAATCTTTTCAGAATAACCTGGAAAAATGAACCAAAAGCAAGTGGTGGATTATATGGAGATGTTAACTATATTGAACTTCCAGAAAGTCTTACTGGCGTAAAAGCGCGAATAGTATGTATTGTTGGTAAATATTTTCCAACTGGTGCTCATAAAGTAGGAGCAACTTACGGTTGTCTTGCTCCAGCTCTTGTTTCTGGAAATTTTGATCCAATTAATGAAAAAGCAGTATGGCCATCAACTGGTAACTATTGTCGTGGTGGTGCTTACAATTCCGCGCTTTTAGGCTGTGATTCCATTGCTATTTTACCTGAAGAAATGAGTCAGGAAAGATTTGAATGGTTACAGAAAGTTGCTGGTGAAGTTATTCCTACACCAGGATGCGAAAGTAACGTTAAAGAAATTTATGATAAATGTCATGAACTTGAAGCAACAAGAAATAATATTAAAATATTCAATCAGTTTGCTGAATTTGGAAATCATTTATGGCATTACGAAGTTACCGGTGGTGCAATGGAAGAAGTTTTTCAGAAAATTAAAACACCACAATCAACTGTTGCTGGAGTATGTGTTACTTCAGGTTCAGCCGGTACTGTTGCTTCAGGCGACTTCATGAAATCACTTCACAGAGAATGTAAAGTTGCTGTTGGTGAAGCTGTTCAGTGCCCAACCCTTCTTAATAACGGGTTCGGTGGTCACAAAATTGAAGGTATTGGTGACAAGCACATACCTTGGGTTCATAATGTAAAAAATACTGATATGGTTATGGCTGTTGATGATGATGACTGTATGAATATTGTAAGATTATTCAACGACCCTGCAGGTAGAGAATATTTAAAATCACAGGGTGTTCCTTCTGATGTTGTTGACAGACTTGAACTCATTGGAATATCAGGTGTTGCTAACATTTTAATGTCAATCAAGTTAGCTAAATATTATGAATGCACATCTGATGATATAATATTTACCGTTCTTACAGATTCAATGGAACTTTATGCTTCCAGATATAAAGAAATGGTCGAAAAAGAACCTGTTTACGACAAAGCTCATGCTGCAAGAGATTTTCACAGATATATTCTTGCTCAAAAAACTGATTACATGCTTGAGCTTTCTTATCAGGATAGAAAAAGAGTTCACAATCTAAAATACTACACCTGGGTTGAACAGCAAGGGAAAACTTATGAAGAAATTAACAGACAGTGGTACGACAGAGAATACTGGTCTTCAATATATGAAAAAACAGAAGAAATTGACAGAATGATTGAACAGTTTAATAAAGATACAGGTGTATTAGACAGTCTTTAAAAAAAACTGGTTACTGATTTTTTTTTGTGGTTGACGGGATTAATTATTTTTTATATAATAATTGCCATGTTTTATAATAAGCATATTTTGCTTAAAAAATATAGTTTATAGAAATAAAACGATCTTTGACAATTAAATATGGAGGTGAAAAGTGGATGTAATGGCTCTTGTTATTGGAATAATTTCCGGTATAATAATCGGCCTTGTGTTCTTCAGATTATTGCAGAAAAACGTAATAAAAAAAGCAAATTCTGAAGCAGAAGCAATCAAATTTGATGCTCAAAAAAAAGCTCAAACCACTCTCAAAGAAGCTGAACTTGAAGTTAAGAATAAAGAACTTAACATGAGAAAAGACCTTGAACGTGAATTCACAAGAGAAACCCGTGAAAAGCGTGTTGAAATTGGTAAAGCAGAAAAGAGAGTTACTTTAAGAGAAAAAAAGGTTGATGAATTATTGGGAAAACTTGAAAAAAAAGAAGAAATTCTTGACAGAAAGACTGAAGAGCTTGAAAAACTACAGGATGAACTTGAAACAAAAAGTCGCAATATTGTAACTGAACTTGAAAATATTGCAAGATTATCTCAGGAAGAAGCAAGAAATTTATTACTTTCCAATCTTGAAAAAGAATTAGGCGAAGAAATAAGTCTGAAAATTCGTGATTATGAAGAAAAATTCAGAGATGAAAGTCAGCAGAAAGCTCGAGAAATAGTGACTTATGCTATTCAGAAAGTAGCTGTTGACTGTGTTAACGAATCTACTGTTACAGTAGTTCAACTTCCAAGTGACGAAATGAAAGGTAGAATTATCGGTAGAGAAGGTAGAAACATTAGAACTTTAGAAAGTGTTACTGGTGTTAATATTATTATCGATGATACTCCTGAAGCAGTTGTTCTTTCATCATTCAATTCATTAAAAAGAGAACTGGCTCGTCAGACTCTGGAAAAACTTATTTCAGACGGCAGAATTCACCCGGCCAGAATCGAAGAAACTTACACAAAAGTTTCTGAAGAAATGGAAGAGGAACTTAGAAAGATTGGTGAAGATGCTGCTATACAGGCAGGTATTTTAAGTCTTAACAAAAAACTGTTTACCTACATTGGTAAACTGAAATTCAGAACCAGTTACGGACAGAACATTCTTGAACATTCCCTTGAAGTTGCAAAAATTGCTTCTGCAATTGCTGAAGAAATCGGCGCAGATGTTAATTTGGCAAGAAGAGCTGCATTTTTACATGATATTGGAAAAGCAGTTGATCAGGAAATGGAAGGAACTCATGTTCAGATTGGTGTTGAAATATTGAAAAAAATGGGGGAAAGACCTGAAGTGCTCAACGGTGTTGAAGCTCATCATGGTGATGCTCCTTTCAATTCAATAGAATCTGTGATTGTACAGACTGCTGATGCTATATCAGCCTCAAGACCAGGAGCTAGATATGAAAATATCGAAGCATATATTAAGAGAATTGAATCTCTTGAAGAAATTGCTACTGGATTTGAAGGTGCTGAAAAAGCATATGCTTTGCAGGCAGGAAGAGAAGTAAGAGTTATTGTTGAGCCTGGTAAAATCAGCGATGAAGTGCTTCCTAAATTTTCACGTGATATAGCGAAAATGATTGAAGAAAAAGTTGATTATCCTGGTGAAATAAAGGTAGTTGTTTTAAGAGAAACTAAAGCAATAGATTACGCAAGATAAAATCAAAAAAGCCCCTTTTTTCAGGGGCTTTTTTTTTATCTCACTTTATGTTAATATTTTTTCATGCAGGAAAACTGGATAGAAATTATAATAAAATACTCAAATGCTGAAAATGAAGAATTGATTTCAACCTTTCTTGATGATCTCGGATTTGAAACCCAAATTTTTGGTAATAGTCAGATATCTGTTTATTCACGCTCAGAGCATATTGTAAATTCAATTTCTAATATATTAGATAAAAAAAACATCCAATATTCCATTGAAATAAAAGAGGTTAATCCAGAATGGAAAACAAAACTTCATGGTGATTTTGAAGCTGTTGAAGCTGGTGATTATGTTGTACTTTCAATAGATTATATGGAAAATTACAAAGGCTCTAAAAAAAGAATTCTTATTAACCCGGCGCAGGCTTTCGGGAGCGGTCAGCATCCTACTACAAAACAATGTATGGAATTGATTCAATATGTATTTAAGAATCATAAAATAAAAACTTTTATTGAACCAGGCTGTGGTTCATCAATTCTCTCAATTTTAAGTCTTATGTGCGGGGCAGAAAAAGCTGTCGCTTTCGATTTTGATTTCACTTCCATGCTTAATGCTCAGGAAAATCAACATTTAAACAATGTACAAGCTTTAAATATATGCTCTGGCATTCTTCCGTTGAAAATTAAATTTGACCTTGTTGCAGCTAATATTTTTGCCCACGTATTGATAGCTGAAAAATCAAATATAGATAAATATGTTGAAAACGGAAAGTTTCTTATTCTGAGCGGGATTGAAAATTCTCAAGCTCCTGAAGTCGAAGAATGTTTCAGTGATTACAATCTTTTAAGAAAGGAAAGTTATGATGGCTGGACAACACTCCTGTATGAAAAAAGCATATAGTCTTGTTGAAGTTTTAGTCAGTATAGCTCTTTTTCTTCTTTTAATAACACCTGTTTTTTATCTGAGAACACAGAATTCTAAAATATCACATATTGATATTGAAACCTCATTAATAAACAGAAATTTAATCAATATCACTGAAATTTTAAAATCTTTCGGATTTAATTCTATTGCTCTTACTCCAAAAACAGATATAAAATCTTTCAACTATGTTCAGCAGAGTTTTGGATTCCCGGCAATAACTGGAAAATATACAGAAGAGCAGTATTCTATAGAAGTTATTCAGATTAACCCTAATTTAAAAAAAATTACAGTATATTCTGGTGAAAATTCCTTATGGTTTGAAATTTCTCCAGTTTATTTTTAGGAGATTTTAATGGATTTTAAAAAAATGATAACTATTTGCGAAGCGTTTTTTTCTCAGAAAGAATACGATAAGGTCATCGATATCTGTCTTGAAATACTTGAACATGATAAAAACAACGCTCAGGCACTTACAATGATTGGTGATGCTTATTTTCAGAAAGGTCTTCCTGAAGGTGCTGTTGAATTTTACAAAAAAATAAAACCATCTGATGAGAATTTATTTGCTGTTCAGTATAAGCTTGCTCTCGGATTCATTTCTCAGGGTAAATTCAAACAGGCTTTGAATATTTTAATCAAGCTTGCAGAATCAAAAAACATTCAGGATGAAGATAAAGCAAGAGCACTGGGTGAAATATCTGAAATATATTATAAAAATAGAGATTTCAATAAAGCTGAAGAATTTATAAAAAAAGCTCTAAAAATTAACGAAAACAACACACAATATTATCAGGGTCTTGCACGACTTTTTTATATCAAAGGCAAGTATGACGAAGCTGAAAAAATTTACACAAATATTATGCAGAAAGAAGGAAATATCGAACTGGATTACATTCTTCTTTCAAATATTTATATTGAAAAAAAAGATTTTTCAAAAGCAATTGAATACCTCGATAAAATAACAGAAACCCAGCATTCATTTAAAAGTCAGGTTTTAAAATCATTTATATTTTTCATAACTGATGACAAAAAATCGTTTATAAGAACAGTTCAAAAGCTTTTCCCTGAACTTTATGAAATAAAAGATATAAATATTCTCGGCGAAAATATCGGACTGGGTTTATTAAAAGCTGATGAAGTTATTAAAAGTATTGAATTTTTTGATAAACTTGAACATTTAACTGAAGATGAAGAAGAAAAAATTAAAATCAAAATAATAAAATGCGGAATTTACAGTTTTTTAAACAATAATTCTAAAATCAAAGAAACAATTGAAAATATAATGGATATTGAAGATGCAAAATTTTCAGCTGCACAATATTTTATTGAAGCAAACATTATGAATTTTGCTGAAAAAGTAATAGATTCAATAACAGAAACCAAAAAATCTAATTCAGGTCTGAAAGATTTATTCATGTCTTATATCGAAAGAAGAAGAAACAATTTTGATAAAGCTTTAGAGCATATTAATCTTGCTCTTAAAAATGCTAATAACCCTGAATTTTATGTTGAAAAGATTGAGCTTTTATGGGAAATGGGTAAAAATGAAGAAGCTGCAGAAATTGCTGAAAATTTAATAAATAAAACTGAAAATCA
>JBAZDD010000101.1:0-7216 GCA_041654635.1 Candidatus Muiribacteriota bacterium | reverse complement strand
AGAGCTGTAATTTCAATTGTTGGATTTCCTGAATAAGCTTTCTGAACAAGAAATTCAATATATTTTTCTGACTCTATACCTCTTATTATCGCAAGCTGAATCAGTTCATTTGTATGCTTTATGTAAATTTTTAAAATATTTTTTACTTCTTCACTGTAAACCCCTGCAAGTTTTTCAAGTATTTTCATCTGTAAATCAATGTTTTTATTATTTTTTATGAGAGAAATTAATAAATCTACCTGTTCTGAATTATTGAAATAATCAATTACTTCCACAAGATAATTATTATGATTTTGAATTTGATTATGAACTGATGAATATTTTTCATTAAAAACTGATATGTTTTTTTTACCAATAATTTTCAGAATTTTTATTTTAATTTCTAATTCTTTTTCATCATCAAATAAGTCTGATAAAAACTCAATGCTCATTTCTTCACTTATAGATGTATTACTAATTAAATCTAAAATACTTTTCTTTTCACTATAATCAGATTTTAATAATTCATTTTTAAAAAACTCAATTACATTAGAAAAATGATAATTGGATAATGCTTTTAAAATAAATTTTCTTCTTCTGTTCATATAATATTTTTTTTGAAATTTCTCAACTTTCCTTTTAATTTTACGAGTGCTCTTGAATGAATCTGACTCACTCTGGATTCAGTTAAATCAAGTGTTAAAGCAATTTCCTTTAATGTAAATTCATTATAATAGTAAAGGGTAACAACAAGTCTTTCATTATATACAAGCCCATTAATAGCATTTACCAGAATTTTTTTCACAGCTTCCTGTTCTGCCTGTTCTTCCGGGCTGAGCATTTTCTGATCTGCCATAAATGAAGCTTTATCCATATCATCTGTTTCTGCTGTAAAAAATTCTTCAATGGAAAGCATATAGGACTTTTTATTTTCTGTATATATTTTTTCAAGCTCGTCAAGAGAAATTCCCATCTTTTTTGCCACTTCTTCATCATTAACATCTCTCCCGAGTTCCTGTTCAAGTTCTCCTACAATTTTCTCAAGTTCTTTGGTTTTACTTCTAATATTTCTTGGAGCCCAGTCTAATTTTCTCAGCCCATCGTAAATTGAACCTGAAATTCTACGTGCGGCATAAAAATCAAATTTAACATTCAATTCAGGTTTGTATTTTTCTATAGCATCAATAAGTCCAAAAACTCCATAACTGATAAGATCATTGATATCAACACTTGAAGGAAGATTCATAGAAATTCTTCCAGCAATTTTTTTTACAAGAGGAGCATATTCTTCAATTAACTTTTTTCTATCGCTTGAATTTTTTCTTTTAAATAAATCACCAAAATTATCAATCATTTTTTCCTCTTCATAAAACCGTATATTATATTGAAACCTATGATTAAACTATTTCTCTCTATAAATTTCAAAATCAAAATCTGTCAATTTAAAGAAATCAACAGAAATATCTCTGCTTATTTTAATTTTATTTAATCCACCTTTTAAATACAGATTGTAAAAATTTTCAATTTCAAAATTATTATATTTATTCAACTCTAAAAAATTATTATTAGAGTTTTCGGTAATTATGGTTTTTTTACTTACAATATCATTTGGAAGTTTTTTTCCTGCATAAGGTAATTTTTCATAATTTTTTCTTTTATTAGAAATATTATAAAAAATTTTCTGATATTTTAATTTTTTAATTTTCTTAATTTTTTCTTCACTGAAATCTATAAAGTAAAAATGCATAAAATCAATATCTTTGACGTCTGAAAGTTTATTATAATCAGATATTATTATTGTTGAACCTTTTTCAGAATCAGGGGCGTTATTTAAACCATAGAAAAAATTATTTTGAAGATTAATATTTTCCCAGAAAATTATAGATTTTTTTCCAAAAAGAGTATTCAGAATAATATTAATGTTAAGAATTTCCTTAATGCTCCAGTTTCTAAAAAAATATTCTGATGAAGTAAAATTTAAAATCTGATTAAGAAGTTTTGTTTCAGTAAATCCTGATTTTTTTTCTAAAAATAATTTTGAATTACAGTAAAAATCTGAATTATTTAATACTCTTGCTATTGAGTTATAATTTAATTTTATTTTTTCGTGTTTTTCATTATTTAATCTTTTTTTATCATTCATTTCGATTTTATAATATTCTTTTAAACACGATAAATCGTCACTATCTCCATTAAAATCAAAGTCAAAATTCAATGCAGTATTATTTTCTTCTTTAACATAAAATAAAAACCTGTTATCTGAAAAATCAGGAAATCCAAACAGAACATTTCCATCAATAACCTTTCTGAATAAATAAATTATATTATTAACAGCCGCCATTAATTCATTAACAGCAGAGCTTGAAAATGACTGTTCCTTTAAAAGCATACTGTGCGCCTGAGCAATCAATTCATTAAGTTTAGAAAAAAACACTCCATTTTTATAGAAAATTTCTCTGTCTGGAAAAATATTGGAAGAATCAAAAAATTCTCCTCTGTATTCCTTGATTGAATTAAATAGAATTTCAGAGTTTTTATTTATCTTACCCCAAATTGCCATAATTTTTTTAAAAACAGAAAAAATCTGATTGTTATATTTAAAAAGATTTACACACTCATTAAACACTTCTATCTTTACTCCGATGCTTTTAAAAACGCACTCAAAATCATATATATTTTTATCAAAAAGAATATATTTTAAAAATGAATTATTAAAATCTTTTAAAACAACTTGACTGTTTATCTTTTCAATAATATCAAATAATTTGAAATCAATTATGTAAGCGGGTTTTTCCAGCATGTTTTTTATTTCACACCTGTAAGGACATTTATCATAAAATTTACAATTTGATTTTTCATAAAAATAATCAATAAAATTCAAATCAAAAAAAGTTTCATCTGAAAGAATATTATTTATATCAATGTTTTTTCTACCCATTAACAGCCAGAAATGAACAACAAGAAATTCTCTCAAATACTGATATTGTGGATTAAGCTTAATTAACTCTTTAACAAAATCCATTTTAAGCATACATAAAATTTTCTTCTGAGTGTTTTCAGTTGATATTTTATATATTGAATTAGTTGTAAATTGATTATCAAACTTTTCAAAATTTTCATATATCAATTCGTAATGTTCTTCAGAAAGTTTGAAAAATTCAAGAAGAAAAGAATCAAAAACATCAAGTTTAAGCAGAAAACTTTTTTCTTTTATTTTCAAATTAGAAATTATTTTTTTAAGCTCAACATAATTCCTGCCAACATCAGCAAAAAAATCCTGCGGTCTTATATCAGGAAAAATCATAAATAAAAGCCGATTAAAATTATAAATATTTTTTGAAAAATATTTTAACCTTGTCTTAATTGTATTTTTTCTGGAAAAAACAAAAACAAGATCAATATTATCAACAAAATAATCACTGTTAAAAGGAATATTATACAATTTTGCAGTAAGAATATTTCCTTTAAAAACAAATATATTAATATTTCCATCATTCAATTCTTCAATTAAATAAATAAATTTTCCAGTCGAAGCTTCTTTAAGTATTTTTCTATCAATACCGATTTCCGGTATAAAATCTTCAAAATCCTCAATTATTGAATAGAATTCTCCAGTGATAAAAAATGCTCTGACGTATGTAATTTTTAATTCCTTATGAAAATTATCAAACTGTGATGAATATTTTTTTAAAAATAATTCAATTAAATGCAGTTTTTTAGCAGTAATAAGATTATTTAGATAAATATTCATAACACTGAAATTCAAATCATATTTTTTTAAATATTTTTCACAATATTCAATAGTAATATCAACATTTTCAATTTCATTATTAATGTTAATCAACTCAAGAAGAACCTCTTTGTTTTTAGATATAATCCATGTAAATCTAAGGATTTTCATTGCTTTTTTGTTAAGATTCTTTCTTAAATAAATTTTTGAAAGCAGAATATTATATTTAATGTCAAAAAAAATTTTTTCTCTATATTTTTTTAAAAATTTAAGTGCATTATCTGAATCTTCAGCATGAAAACAGGATAAGGAAAGTAAATAGAGATTTTTGCTATCAAGTTTTGAGGAAATTTTCATTAAATCTTTTTTTACAAGCCTGTATTCTTTTAAACCGAAATTTGCATTTGCCCGGAGTAATAAAACTTCATCATTTTCACCATGTGATTCAACAAATGATAGTAATTTATCAATAGCAATTTTAAATTCATTCTGCTCAATAAGTATTTTTATCTCAAGAAGCTGCATATTTTTTGAAATATTTTCATTTTCTTCAATACTTTTTTTTATAATATCGTAACTGTCTGAAAATTTTTTTCTATAAAAAAGAATTTCAGCTTTGAATTCATCAGCAATATCGCCACTGTTATCGTTATTATCAAGAATATTAAGCAATTTCTGTGCTTCTGAAAGTTTCTTCCTTGAAATATAAATTTTTATAATTTCACCTAAAAAATCAGTGTCATAAAGTTTTAATTTAACCGCATTATTAAAATCATTAAAAGCTACAATAAAATAATTTTTTCTGTAAAAACACATTCCTCTGTAAAAATAGGCATAAGCATTTTTGGAATCTTCCTTTAAAACTGTATTCAACAAAATTATTGAATCATTAAATCTTTTCATATGAAATAGAATTACTGCTCCCCAGAATTTGAATCCTTTAAAATTCTCAATATGTGGATTTGTTTTGAATATATCGAATGCATGTTCATATTTTTTATTTTTTATTGATTTCTGAATATTGGCACAATAACTAATGGGATAATTTTTAACAATTGGAATATAAAAAGTTTCATCAATAAAAATACTTTTTAAAATTGAAGCATTATCTTCATCTTTAGATTTTTCAATATATTTTTTAATAATATTATGTTCTCTGTAAGAAAGGTTGTTTTTGAACTTATCAAGCTTTTCCATAAAAACACATTTATTATTCCATAATGAACAGCAGTTTAAATTAAAAAAGCACTGGGGCAGATAATCTCTATTTTTTCTCAAAATATAAAATTGAGCAATTAAAAAATCTACATTATAAACCCCGGAATTTTTGAGTTTTTTTAAAAAAACAAACACTTTCTTCCAGTCAAATTCCATAAAATTTACATAAAAAGCATGATTGATAAAAATATTTACATAAAGAAAACAGTATCTGAAAATCAGTTTATCTGGAATCCGTGAAATATCCAGTCTGCTTATTAAAAAATAAGCACCTTCATATGGTGCTGGATTTGAAGAATTGAGAGCATTTCTGAAATAATATTCAACTGCGTAAAGATAAGATTTATAATCTTTACAAATTCTTAATATATCTTCAACAACACTAGAAAATTTTGAATCAAAATTTTCTGATTTTTCTAAATATGCTGATAAAAATTTTATAAGAGATATATATTCATCAGAATTTTTTTCATTTTCATTAAAAAGTGAATAAGCTTTCAAGAAAATATCGATATTTTCTTCGGTAATAAGATTTTTTCCTCTCAAAACCTTGACAAGGTATTTTGTGTTTTCGATTTCTTTTGGATTAATTTTATATAGTTTTGAATATATATCTAAAGCTTCATCTTCTACATCATTATTCAGCCTTTTAATAAGAGCATAAGTTTTAAGATTTTCATAATTTGAATTGTTTGAATAAAAAATTTTTCTTGCTACTTCCTCGGCAAAATAATCATGAAGTTTATTTTTTTTTACTATTAAAAAAATAACAGGTAATATAGATTCGTCGTTTGTATTATCATAATAAAAACGAAAAATCGGATAAAAAATATTTCTGTAAATTCCTCTTTTTTTCCTGATAACTGAAACATATTTTTTGACTGTATCCAGAAAATCCTCGTTTCTTGTTAAATTTGCAAATCGTGGATTTCCCTCAATATATCCAGCAACAAAATCATCCTGAGATGCCTGATTATAAAAATAATTAATACCAAGAGTTATAAATTTTAAATCATAATCTTTATATTTAAATAACTTTTTTAGCGTGTAAAAAGAAATTATCTGGTTTTTTTTATTGTCAAGACAGTATCTTTTAAAAATCGAAAGGTCATTTCTGTCAAAATCATCATTTTCATGCACTGTGTCAATATAATTCTGAAGTGCCTGTCTGTCATAAATATAATGAGTAAGATATAACTGATAGAATTTTTTATCAAAAACACTTTTAGATTCAAAAATAACTTTTATAGTTGGAAAAACTTTTTCAAGAAATTTAATATATTTTTTATATATTAATATAAATTTGACTGCATTATCAAAATCATTAATTTTAAACAGTATTTCAATTTTAAGTGAAAGTGCCTGAATAAAAAAATTTCGATAAATGAATTTTTTGAAAAATCCAGATGAGTTTTCAATAACTTTTTCAACAAAAAAAAGAGCTTTTTCGTATTCCTGATTATCAATAAGATTCTGAGCAAATATTAAATTTTCCTGAAAATCCTTAGAATTCACCGGGTTCAACACCTGAATCAAAAGAAAGATTTTTTTCAAAATTCAGTGCCAATCGGCTGAATAAAAACTCTTTTCTTTCGCCAAGAACTTTTTCAAAATATTTCTGAGCTCTGGCAGTTTTATTCAATCCAATAAGCACTATTCCCATATAATAGTTTGCATAAGGATGAATAGGATCAAGTTTCAATGCTTTCAGACAGTATTTATATGCACATAAATATTTTTTTTCTTTTATATATGTTAAGGCAATACCTACCATTGGTACAGGATTGAGTTTAAACTGATTATAACTTTCAAAATATACTTTTCTTGCCTGTGTATAATTTTCCATTCCTGTAAGAGATTTTGCAATATTTATATTAATAAAATAATTATCCATACCCTTTTTTTCTTTAAGCTCAGTAAAAACTGCATGAGCCTGATTAAATTTTTCTTTTTCAAGAAATACAAAACCAGTATTTATTTTTTTCCTGTTTATCAAATATCTTATAATTTCAAACATGGTTAAAATTTAACATATTAAAGGAAAATTAGCAACGTAAATACTTAAAACAGTAAATAAGTGACCGTTGTTTCACTCCTCTGCGAGAAAGACCGGATAGCTTAAAGCGTTCACTTACTCACTGTTACTTATTTATCTCACTTACTCACTAATTTTTTTTTTTATTTCTCCGATAATTAAACTATGGGAAATTATAAAAGAGACCTCATAATAATTATAATATTGTTAATCACTCTTCTGCATGGTTGTCTTTATTCTGAAAATATTACATC
>JBAZDD010000100.1:0-7219 GCA_041654635.1 Candidatus Muiribacteriota bacterium | reverse complement strand
ACCCGGTGACCACTCACTGGCTTCATTCCCACCTACACCGAATTTCTGCCTGAGTTTTTTTCTGATTCCACCTTCTCTTTCAAACATATTGAGCATCTGATTTGCTTTTTCGCCGTCAATATATGTTCCTATTTCCTGAAATATATAAGTGTGCTCTCCTTCAAGAATACATACTGCCTGAAGTTCTCTGTAAGTTGCCTGAGTTGTTAAAACCCAGAATTTTGAAACTGTTCCAGGAGTTGGATTTGAAGCTGGTGCTTTCTGTGAAAAATTTTTATTTCTGACAAACTGTCTTTCAAATTGAATTCTCTGATAATTTAATGCAGCATTTACCTGCAATATTTGAAATATAAAAATAAATACAAAAAGTAATCTTTTCATAGTTTATGTTATCGGCAAACTTTCTCATAAACCTTTAAACTCTTTAATTTCTCTGCTTTATTTTTTCTATTTCTGCTTCTTTTTTTTCTTTGAAATTTTTTTTCATTTTTTCTAAAATCACATAGCTTAATAAATACATACTGTCAAACATGGCAGACCTCCTGTTTAAAAAATCTAAATCTCCAGTTCAATAATGCAATTAGCGTGCCAATATAAAAAACAGTGAGTGAGTTATCGGGTTTTCAACCCTCGGTGAGTAAGACTGGACGGTAAAAGCGTCTTCTTACTCACTTACTCACTTCTCACTGCTTCTATTAGGGGTCAAGTCTCAACATTACGACATTTTTACAAATGTGCGAATGATCGAGAGCTTGACCCCATCCGCGTTTCATTTGCGTTTCATTCCCGTTTCATACGCGATTTTATTTGTTGTTTTTTTAATCTGTTCTGTTATATAATTAAGCAATGGATAACTTTTATAAAAAGCGTCTAAAATTAATTCGCAAACTCGACATTATAACTGATGTTTATGATAATCCTGTCCATATTTTTCAGAAATCTATCAGATTACTCAAAAAATATATTCCTTTAAAACACGCAGTTTTGTGTGTAAATGATTTAGATAACACAAAAAAACTTTATTTTTCTGATGACTTTATCAGAAATGAGCAGAATTTATACTCTAATTTTCTTTTAATCAATAAAAGAAAAACTGTACAATCAGACAGATTTTGTGTTTTAATAAGACCTTTAAAACTTTTATCCAGCTTTAAACATGGCATTATAAGAGAAAAATTCGGAAAAATTATTTTTTTTCTCGAAAGTTCATGTAGTTTTGAAGAAAGAATTATTATCAGAGATTTTTTAGATTTTATTAATGATTCAATATTCATGCTCGGGAAAATTGGTAAAATCCGCAATCTGTTTTCAAAATACATTCCTGATGAAGTTATAAATTCAATGGAAAATTCATCTGATTTAAATTCTCTCATGAAAGGCACACTTTCAGATATTACTGTATTGTTTACTGATATAAGAGGGTTTACTTCGTTTTCTGAGAAAACATCTCCTGAAAAGGTGCTTGAATTATTAAATCAGGTATTTGAACATTCTGTAAGCTCAATTTTTAATAATAAGGGTATGGTTGATAAATTTATTGGCGATGCTGTAATGGGTGTTTTCGGAGCCCCTGTTTATTATGAAAAATCCTATATAAACGCTATTAATGCTGCTATTTCAATTCAGAAAAACATCAGACCTTTAACTGAAAAATATCCTGAGCTTGGTATTGGTATTGGATTAAACTATGGAAAAGCTATATGCGGAAACATTGGCACAACAGAAAGAATGGAATATACTGCCATAGGTGATACTGTTAACGTTGCCTCAAGACTTGAAGGTATTGCCCGTGCAGGTGAAATTGTAATAACCTCAGAGCTTAACGAGCTTGTAAAAAACATATTCAAAACTGAATTTATTGGAGAATTCAGCCTTAAAGGCAAATCCAGTCTTCAGAAAATCTATTCAATAACTATTTCAAATGTATCTGACACTGTCTGACCAAGACTTGTGTGACGTACTCTTATTTCAGCGGTATCCGCAACAATTACTTCAGGAATATAATAATATTCATCACCTATAAGACCAATTTTCCCTAAACCTGATTCAGATTGAATAAATGTCCAGACAAGGTTTTCCGGTTGAATTAATTCAGAAGAATTATTTACATAATTTGCATAAACATTTACATTTTTCAGTCTGTAATTTCCAGGTAAAATTATATTACCTTTTGATGGATATAAACTTAATGAGAAAAGGTCTGGTTTTATTATTATCTGCATTGTTACAGATTTTTCTACATTATTTTCAGTATAGCTTGCCTGAAGCACTGCATAAGCTGCTGTGTTACCTGTCGAAACAGAAGCTGGAGCTGAATAAATGCTTCCTGCAATGCTTCCTTCACCATTAACTTTTGTCCACACTGACTGAGAAGTTACATTTTCTGTGGTTGCATCGTTAAAATGTGCTGTTACAGTAATATTATCAAGATTGAAAGTGTCCATTGTTCTGAATTTTTTTTCATTCTGTGAAAGAGTAATATATTCAAGTTTATGCTGAACTGTTACAGTATATTCTGCAATCTGCCCACTGTGAGAACATTCAAGCACGGTAATTCCCTGAGAAGACGGTGCAATAAAATTTGTTCCATCTATTGTTCCTGAACCACTTTTTATTGTCCATGTTACATCTGTTGTATTCTGAGTTGTTCCATCACTGTAATGAGCTGTTACTGATACATTCTGAAGATTATAAGTTGTATTTGCAGCCATGGTTCTTCCAGTCGGATTAATTGTAATATGTGTCAAAAGTGAGGCTGTATTTATTTCAAAAACAGCTGTTCTTGTAATTACCACTCCTCTTGCAGTTGTTTCTCTATAAGTTGCTCTCAGCGTGGTCTGTCCGCTTGCGGTTGCGGTAAAAAGCGTATCTGAAATATTCCCAGGTCCTGTTAAAACTACCCAATTTTCAGGCAATACTGTTTTTGATACAGCGCCTTTATAATTTGCTGTTACTGTCACATTGGCAAGATTATAAACATGACCTACACTCATATTGTGACTAACCGGTGAGAGTGAAATTGTATCCAGCTCAGCCTGAGTATGTATTGTAATATTTACTGTTTTTGTTATAAATCCTTCTGTAAAACTTGCCTGAATCACAGAAATCCCTGCTGTCAGTGGGGCGGTGAAAAGTGAACCGTTAAGAAGTCCTGAACCGGAAAACATGCTGTATGAAATATTTGTAACCGTTCTTGATGAACCATCATCATAATGAGCATAATATGTAAAATCTGCAAAGTTTTTTGAAAATCCAATATCAAGATTATAATCTGTCACAGAACAGGTCAGATTTTGAAGTGCTGGTCTTATTTCAACTAAAATGCCAGCTGTTACTGTGATTGGTCCAAGCCCTGTTGTTTCAGTATATCTTGCTCTGAGATAAGCTGTGCCACTTGTAAGAGGAGAAACATAGTTTGAGCCTGAAATACTTCCTGCTCCAGATTCTACCTGCCAGGTATCCGCATTAACTAAAAATTCTGAATTATCATCATATTTTACTCTCAGGGTAAGATTGTTAAGATTGTAAATTTCACCAGCATATAAATCCAGTTTAGCTTCAGCTATGAACAAAGAAAGTGGAGCTGGTTTTACATTTATTATAAAATCACCTTGATAAAGATTACCACCTTCTTCATAAGAAACAGTCATCACAGACTGACTTCCAGCATTATGCGCTTTAAAAATGTTTCCTGTAAGAAGTCCTGGTCCACTTTTGTGATTCCAAGTAACATTTGAAGCGATTTTTGAACTTCCGTCAATATAATTAATTCTTACAATATTCTGACTCAAATCATAATTTGACCCTACTGTAATCTGTGTATTTTCAGGCGATATGCTTATATGCGAAAACTGGGGCATAACATGAATCATAAATGTTTCTTTCTGATTTATATTTCCCTCAGTATAGCTTGCTTCAAGTACTGCTGTTCCGCTTGATACAGAAGTATAAATATTGTTGTGAATAAAACCTGGTCCGCCGACAAGAGTCCATAATGGCGTAGTTACTGCTTCATATAATGCTTCATCACCATAAACTGCGGTAACATTTACATTTCTTAAATCATAAGAATTATAAAGTGGTAGATTTACAAAGGAAATATCAAGAAGTAAATCTGTGAGTTTTCTTCCAACAGTAACAACAAAATCTGCTGTGGCTGCCTGATTACCTTCAATAAACATAACTTCGAGCAAAGCCTGTCCTACTGTGTCTGCGTGGTAAATATTGTTGTTTACAGTTCCTACTCCTGATTTTTTTCTCCATACAACATTATCAACCATTCTTATTGGTGAATCTGAATAAACAGCTGTTACCTGAACTCCAAGAAGATTATATTCTGAACCTTTTGCAAGATTTATTGACAAATCCGAAAGATAAATCGAGGTCAGATTTCGCATATTATTATCAACTGTGAAAACTTCTGAAGGTATTCCATCCCCTTTTTTGGTGCCTTTAACAGGAACAATTTTTACCATAACATTGTTTTGCAGATTGCTTATATCAATATCAGAATGCCATGTAATTCTGTGAGTTCCAGAAAAAATTCCTTCAATATCTCCTGAAATATTAGAAGATTTTGTGTATGTAAGCCCTCCGTTAAGAGAGTAGTAGAAATCTATTTTTTCAGTTACCCCAAACGGATTAACAACTGTATAATCAAAAATCATATCAGAATTAGACCCATATATTCTGTTTACAAATGCTAATATTGTTTCATCTGATATTATTTCAATCTCAAAAGGTGCAGTAAAAGTAACACCACCTTCTGTATAAACACATGTAAGCACAGCATCATCAGCTATTGCTTCGTCTGTAAAATAAACAAATCCATTTCCGAAACCAACTATTGAGCCAGTCCCCTGAGAAACATGCCAGTTTGTTGGAATTACAATTTTTTCTACTCCATCATCGTAAGTTGCATATACTTTTACAGTTGTAAGATCAAAATATCCACCTACATCTTCTGCTTTTTCAGGTTCAAGCCTTATTCCAGTCAATGTGTGATAAACATTTACATTTAAAACAGCACTTTTGGTTATTTCATTTTCAGTATAACTGACTTTTAGCTCAACATCTCGATAAGTTGAAGGTGATTGATATAAATTACCGGTAATATCTCCACCGCCTGAAACAACTTCCCATAAAACATTATCTACTTTAATCTCTGTCATATTATGGTATCTTGCTGTTACTTCAATACTGTTCAGATTAAGTGTTCCTCCAGCTGAAATATTTACATTGTTTGAAGAAAGCAGAATATCAAGAAGCACTCTTCTGCCTGTATTGTCAACTTTGAAAGGATTTGATAAAACTGGGATTCCTGAATTTTCTTCATCAAAAGGCTCTAATTTAAGTGTAACAGTTGCTTCTGATGTTATGTCAAAAGACGAATTCCATGTAAAAAACTTATCATTTCCCGGTATTATATTTGTTGTTGCTCCTGAAACATTCTGTGTTTTAGTCCATATTTCTGATGTTCCTCTTGCAAAATAAAGATTTACACCGCATTTATCATTTTCTGCATCTTCTATATTATAAAGAATTTTTATATCACCTGAATTTTCTGTAACGCGGACATTTGTTATTACCGGCGGTTTGTTAAGTGATACAGGTGGAGTATAAAGAACATTTGAAGGTTTTCCAGAACAAGCCAGAATTAAAGTCATTAATATTTTTATTATAAAAAACAGAAAAAGTTTATACATTATTCTGTTGTTTTTAAATTTTTTCATCAAAAAACCTCGTCAGTCAAAATAAAATTTAATTCCAAAACTCCAAATATAATTCTGAGCATCTATTTCATACAGTTTATTTTTTATATTTAAAAATTTTGAATTTGATAAATTTGTTGAGACTTCAAAATATGCTGAAAAATCCTGTTTTTCATGATATTCAATTCCATAATAGGCAAATGGAGAATAAATAACTTCTTTTGTCTCTCTGGTATTCTGTCCTGGTTCATTTAAAGTGTGAACGATTTCTATTCTTGATATTCCATATCCTGAATATGGCATAATTTTTTTGTAAATTATAGGGGAAAATTTAAGTGAAACACTCAATGGCTCAATTTTCAATTCATAATCAGAACCTGCAACTCCAAAGAAATTCCCTGTTGATGATGATTTATAAAACATTTTTCTGAAATCAAATCCTGCTTTAGATGAACGCTGATATCCAAATGAAAATGTGTAAAAAGGTTCACTTTCAACATAGCCAAAACTTGTTTTCGAAGGCTGATAACTTCCTGCACCTATTGCAAAATAACTTTTTTTTGAAATATCAGTTCTTGTAACAGGCTGTTTTTTAACTTCAGTAAGTTTGTAAACTGGTGAAGTATTAGCTGGAATGTTCTGTCCTCTTGTAAACTCTGGATAAACATTATATTCTTTTGGTGCACGTGCAGTCCTTCTTTTGAGAATTTCATCAGCAGTTATTACATCAGAAGGTGTTTTCTGAACTTCATATTCTCTGTTATAGGCTGAAATGTTTCTTTTCTGATTCGAAAGCATTAATTCATCGATTTTTTTTAAATATATTTCAGTAGAAATATCTGAAAAAATCTGAATGTCATCATAATAAACATAAAGTGCTTTCTGTAAATCTGAAAGTATGTCATCTGCCAAATCATATCCTGAAGATGATTTATGTATTTTTTCCATTATTTCTGTAAGCATTGCAGCTTTATCAAGGTCTGATAACTGTTTTCCAGATTCATAGCTTGCTCTTGTTCTTACAAGAAATCCACGCTTGTGAAAATAATCCCATAACATTGAAAAATCAGATGAAAATGCAATATTAGCCTGTAAAATAACAAATAAGACTATATATATCTTAATAATTTTTCTATACATATTTTTTATTATCGGAAAGTTTGATTAAAATAAAAAGGGATTGAGCTAAAATCGATTCAATCCCTTTTTTATATTTTAAATTTTATAGACTGTAGTTAACATAAACTGATGAAACACGGACATTTCCGCCTGATATTCTGATTGAAGCATCAAATCTAACTTCTTTATCCCATATATAAAAGGTATCGTAGCTGTAACTTCTTATATATTTACCACCCTGATACATTCCATCAATGTAAAGGTCGCCTCTGACATTATCATCTTCTGTACTCCATGAAACGTTAATGCTTCTTACTTTTTTATTTTTATCAAGGTTAAGATATATTCTTGAGCCATTGTAATAATAACCTGAAGCAAAAACATATCCT
>JBAZDD010000099.1:0-7261 GCA_041654635.1 Candidatus Muiribacteriota bacterium | reverse complement strand
GAATTACATTTTTCCAGCTTATGTCAAAACTTCTTTCAAGAATGAAATTTTTTTCTTCATAAGTTAAATTTTCAGGATTTTTTTTCATTAATATTGTAAAAATATCTTCCGCATCGTTATAAACATAATCTTCAATCTGAAAAAGAAGTGAAGGCACAAGATTTACATTTAATCTTATTCCTGGATACTTTTCGATTATTGTAATCATGTCCACATAATCTTTTATTGCATGAAGTCTTACCCAGGGAGCCTGATATATTCCTTCTGATTTGTAATCTGGCTGATGCTGATGCCATAAAATTGCAACGTTGATTTTTGAAGCCTGTGTAAGCTGAATTAAAAACAGAAAAAATATTACAAAAAAAAGTCTGATTTTCATTGAAACTCCCTCCGAATCAAGCAATTCTCATTTTTTACCGAAAATCTTTTACTGTACAAGACCGTTTTTAATAATCCAGTCAACGTTAATTGATTGTCCTTTGATTGATTTCTCTTCGGCAATTTTCTGATAATAGATTTTTTCAAATCCGTCTTTTCTTAAAATATCCATCATATTTTTCACGTCTTCAACATCACGATTTGTCTCTTTTGCTGTTTTTTCAGGAGACCAGCCTCTGAGCATGTTTTTCCAGAGATTGTCAACACAGCCTGAAGTCCAGGCTCTCATTGGCTTTAAATCAACTTTGATTTCTTTTTTTATTTCATCATCTTCTTCATCACCAAAAGTCTGTTTATATAATTTTATACATTCACTGTTTGAACATAAAAATTCTTCGCTATCATCGAGCTCTGGTATGAACTCACCACAAATTTTACAGAAACCCTCCATTTGTAACCCTCCTAGTTTCCTCAACAATTCTCAATGCAAATTAATATAGATAATTTTGTAAAATTTGTCAAATTTACAAAATTTGATATAATTCTCTGTATGAATAATTTACAGCACATAAACAACAATTTATATAACCCTAACCGTAAAGTCAGATTTAACTCGTTAAGAGAACTTGTTACACAGGGAGATTCTTCCGTAGTTCCTTATTTGAGAAAATTTGTTCTTATTGAAAAAGATAATGAACTTCTTTTTTATGCAAGAAAAAGTCTTGACTTACTTACTTCAAATGTAAAAAAAAATATTTCTCTGCTTGAAGTAAGCGATCATGAATTTATTGAATGCCTTTACAGCGGGAATACTTCTTCAAAAATCGAAGTCATTACCAAAGTTATAAAACTCAACAAAAAAAAATATCTTAAACATATTCTGGAAGCTCTTTTTACTGAAAAAGACAATTTTGTCATAGCCACTCTTGTCAAGGCCGCTGGCTATCTTGGTGAGTATGAAAATATATTGAATCTGAAACCTTTTTTAAAATCAGCAGACGCAAGAGTAAGAGCAAATACCTGCGAAGCAATTGCAATACTTGGTGAAGAAAAAGTTTTTGATATAATTTTTCCCATGATACATGATGTTCATCCAAGGGTAAAAATCACTGCAGCTAATTATATTGTAAACTACTCTCAAACAGAACCTCTTGAAAATATATTTAATGAGATGGCAGAATCTAAAAAAGTTTCTGATAAAACTTCTCTCCTTTTTCTATTTGATAAAATAAACTCGCCCAGATACTCATCAATTATTATTAAACTTACCAGAGATTCAAATTATAAAATAGCCTCAAGAGCTAAAGAAATTCTTGAAAAAATCAGCAGAAACTCTATTGACTATAAAAGTATCGATGAGTTTGAAACTCTTTCTAAAATAAACGTAAAAAACACTATTGAGGAAAAAAAAGAAAAAAATTCTACCTACACTTTTTATGATTTAACAAACCAGCTTGAGAAAACACCAAACCCGGACGAGCAGAAAAATATCATACTCAGACTTGAAAAACTTGGTGATTTAAGAACTTATGATATATTAAAAAAATTCAAATCTGAAAGTAAAGTGGTTAACTATTTCAGAGACAGAGCTTTGAATAAGTTTGAAAACATAAGAAACAGAGTTATTATATGTCCTAACTGTGGTTTTCAAATCAGAAAAGAAGAAGCAGATTCTGAGTAAAAACAGGGAAAAAAATGAAAATATTTATTGAAGAAATTTACAACAAAGACAGAAATATAAGAAAGAAAGGATTGATTTCACTAACAACCGCAGATTTTTCAATTCTCGGTAAAAATGAAATTCAGAAACTCCATTCTCAGCTTGAAAAAATTATTGCTCATGATGAAGCAGATATAACTTTCTTTGCAAGAAAAGTTCTTTTATCCCTTGAACAGTATCTGAATGAAAATAAAATTAACTTTCGCGGAGACCCTGTTAATGAGCTGTATGAAAAAAAAGCAGATGAATTAATTACCTTGCTTAATACTGATGAAAAACTTGTTAGAATAAACGCAATTTACGCTCTTGCAAAAACAGGAAGCTCTGAAAAACATATTAAATCTCTGGAAAATTTTGCTGAAATTGCTTCAGAAGACGAAGCTTCACTTGCAATTGATTCAATAATGGCGATTAAAAAATTTATAAAAGACCGTGCGGAGAAAGAAAAAGAAAGAGAACAGACCAGAAAGAAGACTTTAGAAATTCTTAACACGTCAAAAAAAGAAAAAAAAATATTTAATCCTGCAAGCAACACATTACCTGAAATACATGAAAATAATAAATTTGATAAAAAAAATCTAATATTAATATTCTTTTTAAGCTCAGCAGCTTTAATTTTTATTTATTTTTCATTAATATTTAATCCCTCAGCTTACATAAGTTCTAATTCAGAAATTATTTTTATTTCAAAATACAGAATAAATCCTGTAATTGTTTTCAGAGAAAATTCAACTGTTAAAATTATCAGACTTAAATTATCTTTAACAGGTTGGAAACATGAAGAATTGTGAAAAATCCGATATGAGACATTATGAAAAGTCTATTTTTGAAAAATATGGCTTTAATTTAATTGCTGGCATAGATGAGGTTGGAAGAGGGCCTCTGGCTGGACCAGTTGTTGCTTCAGCGGTTATTTTTCCCCATGATTATATTAATAATGATATAAATGATTCAAAAAAACTCAGTGCAAAAAAAAGAGAAATCCTTTTTACAGAAATTATAAATAACTGTATTGCCTATTCTATTGTTGAAATAAACAATTCAGACATTGACAGACTTAACATTCATCAAGCAACAAAAACTGCAATGGAAAAAGCTGTTAATAACCTCCAGATTAAGCCTGACTTTATTTTAACTGATTTTATGAAAATAAATTCAAAAATACCTCAGATTAACCTGATTAAAGGTGATTCTAAAAGCATTTCAATTGCCGGAGCTTCTATTCTGGCTAAGGTTTACAGAGATAATTTGATGAAAAAAATGGCAGAACTTTATCCTGATTATGGTTTTGAAAAAAATATGGGATATGGTACTAAAAAACATATCGAAGCTCTTAATAATTCAGGTTTCTGTAAAATTCACAGAAAATCTTTTTCACCTGTAAAAGAAATGGTTAAATCAGTCACAAAAACTCAGGGAAGTTTATTCGAATAAATTACCGTAAGCTCTTACTGATCTTTTTTCATCAGTTTCAATAATCACACTGTAAAGATATTCTGTCAGTAAATCCGCTGAGGTTGCATCTGCTGGATAATTTACACTAGCGATACGTATATTTTGAATATTTTTGTTAAAAATACTTTTTTCAAAATTTTTTACAATTCTTTCAATTACAAGTTTTGCTGCCTGTTCATCAGTTTCAGTCAAAAGAATGAACAATTCTCCTGGCTTTTCACCTTCAATAACAAAATCAACTATTCTTACTGTCCTTTTTAACACACTTAAAACTATTTTTTTTATTTCATGATAGTTTTCCTGAGATGAAAACAGTCTTGCAAAATCAACGAGAACATAAGTAAATCCAAACTGATATCTCTCAGCTTTTTCAATTTCAACATTTAAAAGATGATTAAGATGGGCATGAACATAAATCTGAGAGTTCTCTCCTTTAGGATTTTCATTTGAAACATTTTTTGGAATTGAAAAATTTTTTCTGAAATTCTTGAGAATAACTACCAGAAAAATCAGATTAACAGCAAGCAGTGTAATTATTACAAAATTAAAAATATTTTCCATAAATTCATTAAACACTAAAAAAAAAAAATTTTCAAACTTGACATACCATAATTTTTTATATATATTTATTTATATATAAATTTTTATGAGGTAACATGAATAAACTTACTGTTAAACAGCAGGAATTTTTGGAAAAAATTGTTTATTTTAAAAAAAACAACGGCTATCCTCCAACAATTTCTGATTTATGTTCAATGTTGAATGTTTCAATTGGCACTGTTCAGCAGTATTTTTTTGCACTTGAAAAAAAAGGCATTATTAAGAGAGAAAACAACAAGGGTAGAGGATTGAAACTGCTGGTAAGTCTTCCTGAAACAGATGGAGATTATATAAACATTCCAGTATTTTCAGAAAAGTTAAATAATAATGAGAATATTCTGGCTAATGAAAATGTTACAGGCTGGTTCAGATTTCCAAAAATTCTCTTTAAAACAACAACTTTGTATGCTCTATCTTTAAAAAACAAAATAATTTTTTTCTCTCCTCAGAAAAAATACAAAAAAGCAGATGTATGCCTTTTTTTTAACAGAAAAAAATTTTTCTCAGATGTTTTAACCAGAGGTTTGAACTCCATAAACCTTGGTAAAGTTTTATACGTTCTGGTAAAAACAGACTGAAAATTGCGTTAGATACACCGAAAAGAGAGGGAACCTTACTTACACAGATATAATCCACCGGTTACCGGATTATATCTGTTTTCTTTTTTTATTGAATTAAATCTTTAATTTATGTTAGAATTATAACGTTTTAAATGGGTCTGAACTTTAACTGACTTATTCTGCCT
Organism: Candidatus Muiribacteriota bacterium; assembly: GCA_041654635.1. Lineage (GTDB taxonomy): Bacteria > Muiribacteriota > Muiribacteriia > Muiribacteriales > Muiribacteriaceae > JBAZDD01. The sequence continues at coordinate 2,363 of JBAZDD010000099.1, read as the reverse complement.
GACCCCGGATTTTTACGGAGGAATAATGAAAATTAACGGAGTAATTGATATCAAGAATGACAGTTTGAAAATAAAAAAAAATAACCAAACTAAAAAAATTTCTGATAAGGAAAAAATCATTCAGGATATGGCTTCTATTAACATTACATCTTCTAAAACAAGTATTTCATCATTTTCTGATGCAAGAAAAATGGTTACTGGTTTAACCGAAGGTATAATTGATAAAGGAAGCGATATTATTGATATGAAAAAACTTTCAGGAAGCAAGATTTTTGATTTACTTAACTGATATTATTTTTGAAAGGATAATTTTATGATTATTGCAAGTGAATTAAAAAAAGGACAGATAATTAAATTCAACGGAAAACTTCTTGTTGTTGTTGATACACAGTTTGTTTTTCAGGGACGTGGCTCAAGCATGCTTCAGACCAAACTCCGAGATATTGAAACTGGAACTGTCATGAACAACAGATTCTCAACTTCTGATAAAATTGAAGATATTCAGCTTGAAAGAAGAGACGTTGAATATCTATACAGTACAGGTGATGAATATGTTTTCATGGACACTTCAAACTATGAACAGATTTCTCTTTCTGAAGAAATTCTTGATGATGCAATTATGTTTTTGAAAGAAAACATGGTTATTCAGATTCAGTTTCATGAAGGAAGACCTGTAGGAATTGATCTTCCTATTACTGTTGCACTAAAAGTTACTTATACTGAACCTTCAATGAAAAATGCAACTGTTACAACTTCATTTAAACCAGCAACACTTGAAACTGGTCTTGAAGTAGGCGTTCCGCCTTTTATTGAAACAGGCGAAGTTATAAAAGTTGATACAAGAACCAAAAAATATATTGAACGCGTAAAAGAATAGTAATTCTTTATTTATTGTTTAAAACACTTCCAAGATAAACAGAGGAGCTTTGAGCTGATTTAAGTTCAGCTTCTCTGACTTCTTTTTCACTGTTAATCACAACAACCATCGGTATATATTTTGAAATTACAAGCGCTGTTGTTTCGCTGTTAATTGAAGGTGTATCAATAACTATTCTGTCATATTTATCTTCCATATTTTTTATATAATCCAGAAACATTGTGCTTTCAAGAAGCTCTTCTATTCCAACCGGCTTATGACCTGCGACAATATAATCAAGATTATTAACTATAGAGGTTTTTACTACATTACCATCATACCCTGAAAGAATGTCTGATACTCCAATATCGTTTTCTGACATAAAAAGACGATGAATTTTAGGATTTTCAAAACATAAATCCATAATAAGTGTTTTTTTACCACTTATTGCCCAGAAACAAGCAGAATTTACAGCAACAAAGGTTTTCCCTGAAGAATTTGCAAGACCAGAAAAAACAACTGCCCGGGTTCTTCCTTCAATATTCTGACAAATTTCTCTTATACTGCTTTTTTCCTTATGATCTGGTTCATGAAACAAAAATATATCATCGCTTAAATTTGCCACAGCATTAACTTCACTGACTTTATTCAAAACTCCCGTCAAATCAATTTTCTTTTTATTTTTTTTAAAATACATTTTATAAATTTTTATTACACCAAAAAACACTCCTGAAAATATCAATACAATCAGAATTGAAAAAGTCAATATTTCCAAAAATGGAATAAGTGAGTTTTTTTGATTTGCTTCAACCTCATTAGCTGGTACTGAAACATTAATTTCTTCGATTTTCGATTTTTGAATAGAAATAATATCGCTATTGATTTTAGTTAATTTTGCTTTAAGACCAGAAATTTTTGTATCAATTTTATTTTTAGAAGACAAAAGTTCCATATATACCGGGTTTTTTGAATAAGTTCTACTTTCAGTATTTTTAGTACTTTCTTCTTCAATTTTTTTATCCCAGTAATCAATTCTGTTTTTCAATTTTACTATTTCAGGATGTTTTTCACGATACATTACTAATTTTTCTGTTAATTCAGCATTAAGTTCAGAAATTTTACTCTGATATTCATTAATTAAAGGACTCGGATTAACTGTTCTCTGACTTAAAATTTCTTTTTCAATGTTTTCGACCTTATCTTTCACAGTCAAAAGTTCTGCTTCAAGCTCTGTTATTTCAAGCTCAAGGTCTTCCCTGATTACAATAAGCTGTTCTTCACTGATTGATGAATACCCTGATAAAATAAGTGATAATATAACAAAAAGAAAAAGAATCAGAAGCTTGAATTTAAATTTCATTTTCGACCTCGCTTATTATTATTACAACATCTTCTGGCATTATCTCAACATTGTAGTTAATAAGATTATTTACTATTAAATTACTTAATGGAAAAGTTCCAACTCTTTTATTCTGTCTGAAAATTTTTACAGAGAGTCCATCAACAT
>JBAZDD010000098.1:0-7295 GCA_041654635.1 Candidatus Muiribacteriota bacterium | reverse complement strand
ACAACCCAAGGACCATTAAGTATCATAGCATATCTTTCATTAAGAAATCCTGCATCTGGTCCAACCGCGCCACTCTGCCATGCACCTGCTTCAATTTTATGTTTATTATACAAATCAGATTTAAACTGAAGTGCATTTACACCTGGTTCTTCATTTAAAACACATTTTCCATCTCTTATAAATTCTGCACCATATGTATTAAAGAATGGAAAAGTCCACCACAAACTGTTATCCATGGCAAAACCAAAAACTTTATCAGCCCCTCTTGCCTGAGTTGCAGTCTGAGACTCATTATCTCCGCCACCACATGCAGTAAGGAAAATCATAATAAAAAATAAAATTGTCACAATTGAAAAAATTTTTTTCATATTTGCTCCTTTATGTAATTATTTTTACCCCATTATTTTTTAAAAAAGCTATAATATCATCAATAGATATATATTCACAATCAAAGGAAATGTAGATTATTTTTTCTTCACCGATTATATCAACAGATTCTATACCGTCAAGTTGATAGAATTTATTTATCAAACTGTCTGAATCGTTTATATTATTTTCAAAACTAAAGTGAATCAGCTTTAAACACTTTTCCATATCAACCTTTTACTGCTCCTTTGGTCATTCCTTCAATAAAATATCGCTGAGCAAAAACAAACAGTATGATTATTGGAACAACGGTAATTGTTGAAGCTGCCATCAGTTTTGTCCATTCGGCTGAATACTGCCCCTGAAACATAGCCAGACCAACCGGAAGAGTGTACATATTTGAACTTGTGCTCATAATTAGCTGCCAGAGAAAGTTTGACCACTGTCCGATAAAGGTCAGCAGAAAAAGTGTCATCACAATTGGTGAAGCCACGGGCATTATAACTCTGTAAAAAATTTTGGACTCTGAAGCTCCATCTATTCTTGCAGCTTCAATTAGCGAGGTTGGTATTGTTTCCATATACTGTTTTATCATGAAAAGTCCAAAAACATTGGCAAGATGGGGTATAAACATTGCTCCATAGGTGTTCATACCCATAATATGAAGAGAGGTAAGAATTTTTCCAATATTTAAAAAATCGATCGTCCCAAGCACATAAACCAGAACATATTGTGGAACCATAAACATCATTCCGGGTACCATCATTCCAGCTAACAGAAGTTTAAAAAGCACTTCTTTACCATAAAAGTTCTTTTTGGCGAAAACATATCCCGAAAATGAACAAATAATAGTTGTGAAAAAAGCGGCAAGCAGCGCAACAATAAGACTGTTAAAGAAATATCTTGCAAAATTACCCTGATTTTTAAATACATTTCTAAATTCATGCCAGAAATGATTTCTACCAATTTTTACTCTGTCATTTACTAGTTCATAATTATAACAGTTTTTACGTAAATCTATTCCTTCAAGTGTTTTTATGTCATCAGTTTCAAAAAAATTAATATAAAATTTTGAAGTTTTAGGTAAAATCACCCTAACCATATTAGACCCATATCTCAACGCTTTCTGCTCAGGATTTATTTTCCATCCATTTTTATCAGTTACATAATAAACAGGTTTATCACTAACTGGTTCATAAAAAATTTCTATTTCATTCTCTTTAATCACTGGAACAATTCCAAGGTCTTCTATTCTTAAAAATCGACCTGTTTTTCTGAAAACCAGATTTCTTATAACCGGGACTTCTGTTGTAAAATAATATGTATAATCACCCGGGTCAAGAAACATGAAAGTATAGTGAACTCCATTTTCTTCTCTCAATCTCTGAGGTCTCCAGCCAGTCATATTACCAATTACATAAACTGTTTTACCTTTTATTGGAGCTTCCAGTCTTACTCTTTCTCTATCAGGCCAGACTTTTAATTTATGCAGCTTTTCAAATGAATGAAAAGAATACTGATATCTGCCATTATCAAGTGGTATGGATTCTTCCCATACATTTTTCCCCTGAGAACTTTTTTTAAGAGGTACCGGAGTGTTATATCTGTGATTATTTATAATAAGATAAGCTGGTTTATCCGCCTCAGTAAGAAAACTTACTGTATCAGATGCTTCACGATAATAAGGTACATATTCAGGATTTTTTGCCAAATTTTCTCCTGCAAGCACTGCCTTGAAATTGTCAAAATTAAGTTTCTCAGGGATAAGATTAAAAGTAAATGCATTTCCCGGAGATTTCAGTGCTGTTGAGAACATCCATGCAAAAGGAAATAAAACTATCAAAAGACCAAGCAACAATGCAGCTATAAGCGAGTATAATTTAAATTTTTCTCTATCGATATTTATTTTCATTTTAATCCTCTTTTTTTAATAATTTCATATTGAGAAATGTAATAAATATGGTAATAAAAAGAAGTATGTAAGACATGGCGGCAGCATATCCAAGCTTAAGATCTCTGAATTTTCTGAAAAGATAATAGCCTGTAACTTTTGTTGCTCCCTGTGTTGTTCCTCCGAAAAACGGTACTGATTCTCCAATAGTAACGTTTGGTCCGCCCGATGTCATGATATATATTTCAGTAAAAGCATTAAGAGAACCAATTACTCCAGTTATTACCATGAAAAGAAGAATTGGTTTTAATAAAGGAAGTGTAATATGATAGAATTTTCTTATCTTACTTGCACCATCTATATCTGCTGCTTCATATATATCCCCCGGTATATTCTGAATTGCTGCAAGAAAAAGTACCATTCCAAATCCTGCTCCTTTAAGAGTGAGCGCGAATATTATTGATGGCAATGCAGTGAAGGGATTACCAAGAAATCCAGTTTTTGAGAAAAAATTATAAAATGAATTAAAAACTGAGGAAATAATCCATATATTCATATCAGCAATCTTTCCAATAAACTGCAAAAGATATCCATAAGGCGCGCTGTATATTAACGTCCATATCATACTTACAACAAGTATATCAAGCACATTTGGAAGAAAATATGCACTTCTGAAAAATGTTTTGCCTGGTAGTTTATTGTTAAGTAACAGTGCCAGCATAAGTGCAAATGAAATTCCAAAAGGAATCGATATAAGTGAATAAACAAAAGTTATTACAAGAGACCACCAGAATTCGGTATCTTTGAACAATTCACTGTAATGTGATAATCCAACAAATTCAAGACTTGAAAATACAGATGAAAGATCACCGACTTTGTGAAAAGACAGGTAAAGCGAGTAAATTATTGGATATGCAAGGAATAATCCAAACACTACCAGAAACGGGGCAAGGAAAACTAAAGACTCTACAGTTTCATGTGCTTTTCTTGAAAATTTCATAGGCTGTTTTTCTCCACTCTTGCTTTCTTTTCGAATATGAGCTTTAAAGAATCATTATAATTATAAAAACCCGAAAAATCAATTATTTTATCTGTAAGCTCTATAGGGAATTTTACTCTAACTCTCATTACATCTATTGGAGATGGTTCAAATTCAACCTGTTTTCCACCAATAAAAAGTTCAAGTTTGTTTGTATCAAAATCATTAAAATTTGACTCAAACCCTATATCAAGAATTGGAAATTCAACCTCGGTTATATTCTGAATAATAATCTCAGGCTGAGGCTGAGTAGAAATCTTATATACAATTATCCTTTTATTCAGAGAATCGCATATATAAACTTCGTTTCTGAGTATTTTTAAATCTGTTGGAAATCTAAAGTTTTTATTCCCGACTGAATTATGTTTATGTGTATTTATATGAATGAAAAACTTATCAAAAATATGTAATGATGATTTTTCCCAGTCAAGCAGATAAAATCTGTCCATTGGATCTGATACTATTCCTTCAATTTTTCCAAAAATATTATTTTTATTAATTATATCTGTATTTTCTGTTAGAAGATTTCCTTTTAGATTGTAAATGTAAACTTTACCATCATTCCAGTTTGAAACTATTAATGTGTTACCGTTAATATTAGCAGATGTTGGAGAGTAAGACTTTTTATCACCATCAACACATTTTATTGTTTCGGTAAGTTTAAAATCAGGAGAATAAATTTTCACCTCTGAATTTCCATAATCTGCAACAATAAATTTTCCATCTACACTTCTTGATAAATCCGAAGGATGATAAAATCCCTGGGCTGATACTCCTGAAAATACTCCGTTTACATCAAATTTTTTTATCATATTATCATGAGAATCAAGAATATAAATATTACCGAAACCATCACTTTCAATATCTGTTGGAAGTTTGAATTCCTCAATTCCGAATTTAAGTTGAAAATTTCCTTCAATATCAAATCTGAAAACAGATTTTTCAATTTTATCAACCACAAAAACATAATCAAACACTCTTGTAACTGCAACAGGATATTTTAAAGCGGTGTTTTCGATATAATGGGAAAATTCTAATATCTGACCATTGGTTGAAAAACAAATCAATAAAAAGAAAAATAAAAAGGAAAATCTGAATTTCACCTCTTAGTCCTGCGAATATAAAAACCAGTTACTTTTTTACTGTCAATTTTTTTTGAATGTTCCTGAGCCTGTTCTCTTGTAGGAAATATACCAACCCATACTTTAAAATAATCTTCTTCTTTCACTATTGTGGATTCTATACCATCAAAACGAAGTGTATTTTTTAAAAAAGTTGCATCTTTTATATCTTTAAAAGCTGCAACTTGAACAGTCCAACCTTCAGATATATCCTTATCAGAAGTAATTTCCTCGGTTATATTAACTGTGGTTTCTGTATTATGAGTTTGTTCAGGTTCAGGTTCCTTTTTTTCTTCTTCATTATATAAGCTGAAATTTTCAACTGGTTTTTCTTCATATATTTCCACAATTGCCGGAAAACCAGTTTTTATATATTCGTCACGAATTTTCTGAGCTTCTTCATAAGATTGAATTTTGCCAAGGTTGACAAACACCTCTCCATTTTCTCTGTATAAATTAAAATCCCGAATATTACTTGCAAGAATAAATTCTCTGGCTGATGAAAAATCGGAAAATCTTCCGATTTTCACTGTATAATCCATATTCAACACCTCATGTTTATTAGGCTGTTCTGTGATTGATTCAGCACTATCTTTAACAGTTATAATATTTTCTGGAATTATGCTGGCTTGTGAGGATTTTTTTAAATTCATAACAAAATATAATAATGCGGAAATAATTATAAAAATAATAATTCCAAGCATGATAAGTTTCTTTCTGGCTGCATCTTTTTCAATCTGTTCCCAGTCAAAATTCGACATAAAAATCTTTCTCCTTATTTAAAGCATTAATTCAAAATACTTAATTGCGATTAATTTTATACATTACCTAAATATACATAATTTAAATAGTTTTTTGCAATATTTTTTAATTTTTCTACCAGTTCCACAGATGTTCTTTCTTTACTCATTTTATAATTCGGGAAATATCTTGAAATATGAAGAGGTATATCAGCTGACATTTCCGATATCCATTTACACATTTTTTCAAAATCATCCAGATTGTCATTTAATTCTGGTATAACAAGATTTGTTATCTCAATATGTTTACCTGAGACAAAAATTGTTTTAATTGTATTTTTTACACATTCAAGATTACCTGAACAGTTTTTTTTATAAAAATCCTGTGAAAAAGCTTTAAGATCAATATTAAATGCATGAATAAAAGGGATAAGTTTTTTTAATGGTTTTTCATTAATCATACCATTACTTACAACAACGTTTTTCAGCCCTTTGTCAAACGCGACAGATGCAGTATCATAAACATATTCATACCACACAAATGGTTCATTGTAAGTGTATGCTATGCCTATATTATTATTGATTTCAAGCGCTTTCTTTACAAGCTCTGTCGGGGGAATTTCATCATGCTCAACTGCTCCCTGCTGACTTATAACCCAGTTCTGACAGAAACTGCAGTGCATATTACATCCAAAACTTCCCACAGAAAAAATTTTTTTTCCCGGATTAAAGTGATAAAGCGGTTTTTTTTCAACAGGATCAAGAGCAGCTGCACTTATTTTTCCATAAGTCGTGCTCCACAGTTTATTGTTTTTTCGAATATAAACCCGGCAGTTTCCAACTTTATCTTCTTTGTCAAATATACATTTGACTGGGCAAAGCTCACAAGTTACAGTGTTTTTTTCCAGCTCATATTCAAAAAAAAAAGCCTGTTTCATTAAACTTCCTTCATTTCTATGGCTTTCTTTGGACATTTTTCATAGCAGATACTGCAGCCTATACATTTATCAGTTATCACAGTATGTTTCCCTTTAAGTTCACCTTCAATCGCATCTGCCGGACATACTTTTTTACATATCGTGCACCCGATACATTTTTCGTCCTCAATAAACGCTTTCTTTTTAACTGTTACTTTTGAATCAATTACTTTTACAGGACATTTTTCATAACAAAGATTACAGCTTCTACAAAGAGAATAATCAATATGAGCAATATTATTATCTACTTTTACTGCACCAAAAGGACATACTTTTTCACAGATTTTACATCCTATACATCCCCTGTCACAGACTTTTTTTACATGTGCTCCTTTATCCTGAGAATTACATGTTACAAAAACTTCAGCATCACATGGGATAAGCTCAAGAACATTTTTTGGACATTCTTTTACACACTTTCCACAACCTGTACATTTATCAACAATTACTTCTGCAAGTCCTGTTTCTTCATTGATAAAAATTGCATCAAAAGGGCAAACTTTAACGCAAGTTCCCAGTCCAAGACATCCATATTCACAGGATTTGAAGCCATTAGACATTAATACAGCTGCTTTACAGTCGTTAACACCATAATAATCAAATTTATTTTTTGTATCTAATTTTGTTCCTTTACATTTTAAAAATGCAACCTTTGGCTTAGAATTTGTTGCCGTACTACCCATTATTTCACATATCTTTTTTGTGGTGGAAGCTCCACCGGGAATACATGCATCTGGTGGTGCTTCTCCTTTAACAATAGCCTCAGCCAGCCCCATACATCCGGCATATCCACAGGCACCACAGTTAGCCGCAGGAAGCGCCTCATTTATTTTTTCAACTCTTTCATCAATTTCAACATAAAATATTTTTGATGCTATTCCAAGGAGCAGTCCAAAAAAAAGCCCCAGTAATCCTAATCCTAAAATTGCAGTTTCCATATTATTCTCTCCTTAGAGTATTCCTATAAAACCCATAAATGCCAGTGAAAGTAATCCTGCTGTTACAAATACTATTCCTGCACCCTGGAAACTAGTCGGAATTTCAGCAAGTTCAAGTCTTTCTCTTATTCCAGCCATAAGCAGAAGTGCAAGCATGAAACCGACAGCAACACTGATGCTGTTTATCAGAGTTTCTAAAAGTCCATATTCAGATTGAATATTT
>JBAZDD010000097.1:0-7305 GCA_041654635.1 Candidatus Muiribacteriota bacterium | reverse complement strand
TGAAAAAATAACAGCCGTTACCCGGAGAGTATCTGGATTTGGTGAAAACCTTAAAACAGAAGCCGGGCAGAACAGTGTTCTGCCCCTACAAAAACTTGAAAGCAATGGACCCCGGCATAAAACATCGCCGGGGCGACAGCAAAAAAAATATAAACATTACGAAAAAAACTTCATTGAGAATTGCTGAAAATATTGAATTAATGTTGATAAAATGAGCATATTCTGGTAATTTTTATTTATGTTTGATATTGAAAAACAAATTTTTAATAAAACAGGAATAATTTGGTTAAGAACCTATAAAGGCTATGATATTGAATATGTTTTAAATTGTATTAAAACAGATATGACAAAAATGGTTTTAGTAGATATTCAGAAAGATTATTATACCAGCGACCATTTTTATAAATTTACTCTCGTAAAAATATTTAACAAATTTATTAAAACTCAAAAAAAAATATATACAGTAGGTCAACTTCTAAAATATCTTGAAAGTGTTAATTTTAATAAAAATATTATAGAAAAAATATCCAAAATAACCAATAAATCTCTTGATAAAGCTGAAAAATTAGTTTTGGCATGGAATATAATATTTGATTTATTAAATCTTATTAAAATTAATTCAATTTTTTTAGTAAATTGTGATTATTTTTTTGAGGGGAGAAAAAATAATAAAAAAGAAGTTAATCAGATTATTTCAAAAATAATTGATAACAGTATTGAAAAAAATGTAAATGTTATTTTTGAGTTTAAGAATGATTCAAAAGATATTCAGAAATATATCAAAAATTCTCACGTTTATTTGCATACCTCCTTTAAAAATATTATTGAAAATAATAGCTCTGAAGAATCGAAAATATATGAAGATTTATACTATGGAGAACTTCAGATGTATATGGAAAAAAAAGCTTATGACATTAATAGACCAGAAATTGACTTGATATATAATGCCAGGATGTCAGAAGCGAGAGGGTCTAATCAGTTAAAATATGTTATTTTTTTACTGGCTCTGGCTGGAGACAAAGGAATGACAGTTACTGGACTTTCAGAAATATTGGAAATCAGTCCAGGAGCAACCGGTTCTGTTTTGAATAGGTTAGTTGAATCTGCTCTGGTAAGAAAAGAAAAAAATAACTATTTAGTAAGAAATAAAGCTTTTCAAAATTATATTCTGGAGATAAACAGATGAAAAATCAGGATTTTTATGTAACAAGTATTATAGAAAAAGATTTATTTGATAAAAATTACATTATTATTGATTCAGAATTAAAAAAAATTAATTACGTTATAGCAAAACAAGGTGAAAAACTTTTTGTTTTGAAATTAAAAAAAAGAGTCAATAATAAGTTTTATTTTGATAATGAAAAAACAGTTGAGGTCAATCTTGCAGGAAATCTTCCTGATTTAACAGATGGACCTATAGATGTTCTTGATTTTATAAAATTTATATCTTCTAAAAATATTGAGATAAAATATATAAAAAACGATAGTGAATTTTTAAATAAAAATCAAATTGAAATTGGTATTATACCTGTTTTTGATAATTATTCAAAATTAGATGATAATATTGATTATTATTTAAAAAGTTTCAGAATATCTCTTGCCAATGATCCTCATCACCCTTTAAATGAAAAGCTTAAAAAAACTTATTGCGAACTTCTTGCTATAAAATCCAGAAAAGCAATACAGAACAAAAGACTTGAAGTTGTTGAGCACTTATACAATGATAACAGAGAATACTTCCTTGATGATTCAAATTTATCCTTTCTATATTCGCTTTATCTTTACAATAAGAACGATTTGTATCTTGCAGCAGAAATTTTGTTTAAAATTATTGAAAGTGGAAATCCCAAAGGTGAAACTACCGTGCTATTAAGCAGAATTCTGGATGAAATTGATAAAACAGATCAGGCATTAAAAATAATTGAAGATAATGAGATAAATAACAATGTCGATGAAGTTTTTGTATTAGAATACCTCAGACTTCTTCTGAAAAAAGAAGAAATGAAAAAAATGGGAACTATTCTTAATAAATATAAATCAATGTTTGATAATTCTCAGGAATCAAACAGTTATTTTAAATATTATGAAGGATTGTACAATATGATAATTGGTGAGGTTAATAAAGCTCTTGAAATTTTTGAAAGTATCAGAGGGTCAGTTGTTGATGATGTTTATCTCAGATTAAATATTTTACAGATATATAAGTTACTTGGAATGAAAAATGAGTTTATGCTTGAAAAAAATAAAATTTTTGAACTTTACCCATTTATTTCAGGCGAAATAGTTGAAAAAATTGAGATGTGGGAAAAAGAATTTGAATTAAAAAAAACAGAAGAATATTTAGTTATGAAAAACAAAGAAAATAAAAAAGAACAAACAGAAAACCTTGAATTAAAAAAAGCCCTTGAGGAAGCAATAAAATTTGTGGAAGATAATCCTGATAATCCATGGGGATTTTACAGTCTTGGCTCTCTGTTTTTGAAAATCGGGGATATTGCGAAGGCTGAAGAAAATTTTAAAAAATCCATAGAAATTGAAGAAGAAAATAGCATAGTATTGCATGGGTTAGGAATTGTTTATACCAAGCTGAATAAAATAGAAGAAGCAATAGAAATGTTTAAAAAAGCTATTGTAACTAAAGTGGATTCTGAAACTCAAAATATTTATGCCAAATGGAAGTATGACTCTAATCTGGCATATTTTTCTCTTGCGGATGCCTATATAAAAATAAAAAAAATAGATGAAGCTATACTTGTTCTTACAAAAGGGCTTGAGTTTGATGCCAGCTCATTTATGCCTCATTTTCAATTGGGAACATGTTACGAATTTAAGAAAGAATATTTTAAAGCTCTTGAATGTTATGTAAACGTAAAAAAACTTAATAAAACTTTTTATCTTGTCGATTTTTATATAGCAAACTGTTATACTGTTTTAAAAGATTATAAAAAAGCATATGAATTTATGAAATCTTATCTGGAAAATGATAAAGAACTCGTTTATAAAGGTTATGCAGAAGAAGTATTAAAAAAAATAGCCAGTAAGCTTGACTGAAAAAAAAAAATAAGGTAGATTTTTATTATGAAAAAAATGTCGTTGGCAATAATATTCTTATTTTTAATATCGTGTTCAATTTTCAGTTTAAATTTACCTGAACTTGATATTAATCCTGAATTATATAAACAGGCTTTGATAAACATAAAAAATAGAAGAATTAACATTTATACCAGTTTTAAAAATTATGAAAAAGCAATTGAAGAAATTAATGATTTATTAAAAATCGATGACGAAAATTCAACTCATTATGAATATGTAAAAAAAGAAATTGAATTTCTAAAAAAGAACCAGGATGTTTTAAATTCATCAAAGAAATTTCAAAATAATTTGTTTACAGAGTCAAGAAAACAGAAAATACTTGATATGGCATATGCTGAAACAGATCTGATTGAAAAAATGAAATTATTCAAATCTGTTCTTGTGTTTGAATCAGATAATGCTGTATGTAAAAAAGAAATAGGAAAAATTTACATCGAAATGAAAAAATACCATACGGCAAAAAAGTGGTTCAAAGAAGTAGGGGATGATGAAGCGGAAAAATTTATTAAAAGAATTGAATACCTTGAAAATCAGAATGTTCATCTTATGAAAATAAGCATGGATAACGATAAAGTAGTTTTAAAAGACGAACATATTATAGATGAAGTAGATAATATGATTAAAAGTAAAAATTATGTCGATGCAATATCTTTATTAAACAGGGAAATCGAAAGCAGACCAACCAATCACGTCCTCGCATACAGAATGGCAGAAATTTATTTTGAGCAGCAGAATTTTACTGAAGCATTAAAATTTGTTGAAAGAACATTACTTTTGAATTCAAAGAATATAAATGCACTTTATATGAAGGGTGAAATTCTTGCCAAACAGGGAAAGTTTTCGGCCGCTCTGGAAATTTTTAACCGTATTATTAAAAGTGAGCAGAATAATTCGAGATTATACAGAATGGCATCTAATATGATAAGGCTGCTTTCTGTTTCTGAATAATCCTAGCTGGAGAAATCTATATTATGGCTGATTCTAAAGAATTAAAAAAACTTGAAATTCTTCTTTATGATGGTAATGATGAAGAAAAAGAAAATGCTCTTAAGAAACTTCTTGATATCAATACAATTGAATCTCATGATATTATTAAAAATGCTTTGAGAGAAGGGAATGAGGAGTTAAAATATTTTATCAAAAAAAAGTTTTCCTCAATTATTCAGAAAGACAATTATAAAGAAACTATTTCCAAAACTGTTAAAGAAAGTAACAAACAGATTAATCTTAAAAATCTTCAAAAATATTTATCAAACCATGACCCGAGAAAAAGATTACGTGCTGTAGAAGTTGCTTCTGAACATCAGGATATAAGAGCTCTTCCTATGTTAATTGAACTTGCAGAGAACGAAGACGATGATTTTGTTAAAGCAACTCTTGCAAAAAATTTAGGCTTTTTTAAGGATAAAAGTGTTATTCCAGTTATAGCAAAATTTTTAAATGATGGGGACAGCCGAGTAAGAGCAAATGCGGTTGAAGGTCTTGAAATAACCGGTGGAGAAGAAATAATAGAATTTCTTACTCCAATGCTACGTGACAGTAATAATCGTGTTCAGGCAAATGCGGCTAAAACTCTTGCAAAATTTGAAATTGGTGAAGTTCTTGATGTATTAGAAAAAATGATTAAAAGTCATGCCATTTGGCAGAGAGAGAGCGCGTTATACGCATTAAAAGAATTAAAAAATCCCGCAACAATACCATTTCTTGTTGAAATAATTGAAAATGATAATGATAATGAAATTAAACTTACTGCATTAAAAACACTTATCGCTTTTTCCCCTTCCATCGTTAAAGAAAAAATGAAAAATTTGTTAAAAAATAGTAAAATATCTTCTAATCAGGAACTTAAAAAAATTATTAATGAATATTTAAATATAGGAAAAAACACTGATATTGAAACCGAAGAAAGTTTAACCCCGATTCCCGCTGGTAATTCCAACTTATTAAAGATTTCACTGGCTTTTGTTTTCATTCTTATTGCTGGTTTTATCTCATATGGAATATATAGTTTCATGAATTTTTCCCTTCCTGAAAATACTGCTATTACTGAAAAAATAGTAGAAAACCCGATTGATAATCCAGCTCCTCCAAAAATTGAAAATATTATTGTCAATGAGCCTATATCTAATCAAATAATTGACCCTGTAATTGAACCTGAAAATATTATACCAGAAGTTATTGAATCGAAAAAAGAACATAAAGAAGACACTGTTGATTTAAACAAAAATGCTATCATTCAAAATAGTTTAAATAATAAATTAACAGAAGAAAATAAACCAGAACAATTTAACCCGGAACAAGTTACCTCAGAACAAAATAAAAATCAATCAGAAATTCAACACCAAGAAAAATTATATTCAGAAAATATTAAAGAACCTGAACCTGTGGACAATAATAATCAAAATAATGTTACTTCTGATGAGCCGATTACGATTAGTCAGGAAATTTCTCCGACATTAGTAACTGAAGAAATTGTTACCATACCTGATGAAAATCCCAACAGACTCGAACAGATGTTATCTGAAATTGAAGCATTAAGAAAAGACAATCAGTCAGGAATTACCCAAGTTTCTAATTTAAGAGAAAAAGTTGAGGAACAGGAACAGGTTAGAGATATCCAAGCTCAGGTTTCTTCTTATAAAAAAGAACTTAGAAAAAGAGTGGTAATTATTCCTGCACAGATAAATGGAAAAAATGATAGAAATGTTATTTTTTCTAACGGCTTATTATATTCATATTTTCATGTTCTTGAGTCGCTCGGTTCAAATATCGAATTTATTGATCCAGCTGATACTATAAATAAAATTAATGAAATGGGAATCAATATTGATAATTTTAAAAACAATTCGATGCTTAAAAATATGTTGAAAGATCATTTTAGAGCTGATTATTTCATGTTTGTTTCTTTCAGAGAAGTAGGTTCGAGATTTACCGAATACTGGAATCAGTTTATAATAAGTAATTCTGAAGCAAAAGCTGATATGGAAGTCGAAAACAGTACTTTTCTGATGGCAAAATTAGATCCTGAAGTTGACATAGGGAGCAGTAATTTTTTTGATGATACTTCCCTTGAATCCAGAGAAGTTTTAATAGTTCCTTTTTTTAATCGTGGAATAGAATATCTCAGAAAACAACAGTATGAACAAGCTTTATATGAGTTTAAAATTGCCCACACAATCGCCCCAGATTCTCACAGATACAATACCAGACAATATCTTGACGAAAGCAGAGAAAAATTTCTGATTGCAATGAATACTACAGAACAATCACTTTTAAGAAATATCAGATTTTCTGTATCAATTGAACTACAGGATAGTATTTGGAATAGTGTTTTAACAAAAACATACAATACAACTGCTGAAGATTTCTGGATAGTCTTTCAGGATGGATTTAATGATTTAAAATCATATTTAAAAAGCAATGGGCATGTATATTCAGATTTCAGAGTTGTTAATGGACATTCTAAAAATTTCAAATCTGTTATGTTTTTTTACCGGGCTGTAGAGTATTATTTTAATATAAATACCAGGATGGAAGGTGGAAATACTTCTTTAAACCCAAGAGAAAGGAACAGAATTGTTAATCAAGAACTTGATAGAGCACTGAATCTTTCAAGAGAGTTTTCATTACCTTTTATTTTAAAATCACATGTTCTTTTAAGAGAAAATAATCAGTTTGAAGCTTTGTCAAATATGCGACAGGCTCTTGAGGTGGATCCGGGAAGATTATCACTTAAATACAGACTTGCAATGCTCGAGGAGAATGCTGGAAGAACTGATAATGCTTTAAGAATATATAATGAAATTGCAGATTATGATAAAGACACTGTTTTCAGACAAATTCAATCAGAAGCTTCTTTAAAAGTCGCGATAGATTTATTCAAAAAAGAAAAATATGCTGAAGTTATTTCAAAATGTGATTTCAGTCTAAAATTTATGCATTCATCATCTGTTCATTTTCTGAAAGCTCTTTCCCTGCATAAACTTTCAAGAAATTCCGATGCTGAAAGAGAATTAAGAATTTTAAGACAGATGGTTTCTAACGATATTTATATTAATACATTATATTCATATGTGATGTATTCTCTTAATTCCAGACAGCAGGCTCTTGATTTGATGAAAAATATTGTTGAGAATTTTTCAGCCCTGAATAGTTCTCCTGTTCATCAGCTGGGAGTGTTTGATATTAAGAGAGAAGAACTCTTTTTTAATA
>JBAZDD010000096.1:0-7322 GCA_041654635.1 Candidatus Muiribacteriota bacterium | reverse complement strand
TAGCAGATTTGTATTTTTATAGAAGCAGATACTATGATCCACAAATTGGACGATTCACCCAGCGTGACAAATTTAACGAAGCAGGATTTATAACAGGAAATCCAGCAGTGATATATAATCCATTACAATTAAACGATTACACATACGTAGGCAATAACCCACTAATCTACACCGACCCCTGGGGATTTTGTAAAGATAGAGGGTTTTGGACTAAAATATGGGATGGAGATTATGTCGGCACACAATTTGGGGCTGAAAGTACTTTGATGAATGCAATAAATTATGAACAAGCAGATACTATTGCCGGAAAGATAATATGGGGAACAGCAGGTATATTCAGTTCATTATGGACTCCAGAAAATTGGAAAAGAACAGCATTGCTGATAACCACTGCTGGAACATACAATACAATATATACAAAAAATGCAACAATATCAATAAAGGACTTTGGGATTCATAAACCTCATCATGGTCTAAATAAACATATTGAAATCGTAATACGTTTTTTTAATAAAAAATCTTTGAAAATAATTACACCAGGAAAAAAAGTGTTTTTTTATCATACGTGGTTTTAATTTATGAATGTTGAAATTTTTTGTAAATATTTAAAAAAAGTCAATAAATATAAATCAATTTTTTTGAAAAACGAAAAATATTTTAAATATTTGAGTTCTCAAAAAACATTAGTTTTAATTTTTTTTGACCCTAAATATAATAAGAAAAAAAGTATTTATAAAACTTTTTTTTGTAGTAAATTTTTAATTCCAGTTAATAAAAAAATCTTTATTTTTAAAAATATTGAATTAAATCAAATTAATAAAAATAATGATTTTGAATTTTATGATATTCATGAGATTAATATAAATCTAAACGAAAAGATTTTTGAACTAAAATTTTTAAACAATTTTAATTTTAAAATTCGTTATAATGATAATTCATTTGTTGAAATAGTGAATAAACAAAATGTGAATTATTATATTATTGAGAAAAGTTTTTTAAATTCAAAGAATTGTTCTTTATATGGTTATTCTAAGATGATTTATGGGAAATTTAATAATGGCAAAAGGCAGAAAAAATAGACTACTGAGGAGCAGTGACCGGACTTTCGGTCCTAGTGACCGTGCCAATACTGGCACTAGTGACCAGGCTTTCAGCCTTAGTGACGATAATAACGTGCTAAATCAAGAAATATATAAAGCCGTGAGAGGTGAGAAGTTAGAAGTGAGTAAGGAAAATCAAGAACTTTATTTCGTCAGAGATTATCTTGGTAATATAAAATCCATATTTAATGAAAATGGAGAAATGTTATATTACAGATTATATGATGAATTTGGTAATGAGGGCGATAGTGGTCAGGCCTCACAGGAAAGCTTAAATTTGGGAGCGGCACAGACCCCGGCGTTTGGATTCACATCCAGAGAATTTGATGAAATAGCAGATTTGTATTTTTATAGAAGTAGATACTACGATCCACAAATTGGACGATTCACCCAGCGTGATAAATTCAATGAAGCAGGGTTTATAACAGGTAATTGTAAATGGCAAGTAAAATTCCCAATAGTTAGGAAAATAATTTTCCCAATTTTAGAATAAAAAAATATGATTTAAACCTTGTTCTGCGTCCTACAAAAGATAAGAGCAATGGATAAAATAAGAGTGTAAACTGTAATCCGTAATCCGTAATCCGAAAAATCATTAACTGTTGACGATAGTCAACTTTACTGACACCTTCAGGTGTCTTTACATGGCTGAAAGCCATAACATGTTGCAATAGCAACATTACACTTCGTGGCAGCGAAGTCCTCTCCGGGGTGACTAAAAAAAAGATTACAAAAAAAGGATGCTAAAATTTGAATATTTAAAAAAAACGTTAAAAAACACGTTGCTAAATTCAAAAATTAGATTTATAATTAAAGCATAAAAAATTGTATGCAGGGGGTAGTATGTTTAAAAAAACACTACTGGTAACACTCGTTTTTCTACTTGTATTCACAACAGCGTTCGCAAATGTTAATCAGGAACAGCCTCTTCCACACTCATTGACCGATGCTGAAAGAGAATACATTCTTAACAACTACGAAGAATACTTGAACAGCAAAACAACTCGAAGCCGGGAAGCGTTAAGACTTCCACAGGGGAATTTTTATGGACCAGCTGAATATGAACCAGCTGATGGCGTAATTTTCTCATGGAATGGCTATACAACATTACTTAAACAGCTCATTAAATTTGTAGCTGAAGATTATAAAGTGTGGGTTGTAGCCGGTGGTAGCTCATACTGGTCAGGTTCTACTGTTGATTCAGTAAAAAAAGAACTTCAGAACTATGGTGTTAACATGGCAAATGTTAATATGATTGATTACAGACTGGATTCAGTTTGGGTTAGAGATTTTGGTCCTTGGTGGATTTATACAGAAGATGGTGATAGAGAAATCATTGACTTCAAATATAACAGACCAAGACCAAATGATGATAAACTTCCAATCAAAATGGGTGAAGTTTTAAATGTTCAGCATTATACAACAAACCTTATCATGGCTGGTGGAAACTTCATGCTTGATGGTCATGGTGTTGCTATAATGACTGATGTTGTATTTGACCCAAGTCAGGGTGGTATGCCTAATATGTCAGTTGCTCAGCTTGAAAAATACATGAAAGATTTGTTCAATGTTGAAAAAGTTATTATTTTAGAACAGATGAAAAGAGATGGTACTGGTCATGTTGATATGTTCTGTAAACTTTTAGATGACAGAACAATTCTTGTTGGTGAATATGCTTCTCCATCTGATGGTGCTGAAAATAACTATGACATTTTAAACAGAAATGCTGCAAGACTTGCTAACGAAACCAATGGTAAGGGTGAAAAATTCAAAGTTGTTCGTATGCCAATGCCAAAATATACTGGAACATCATTTTCATATACAAATTCACTTATTGTAAATAACAAAGTGCTTGTTCCAATTTATGGTTTTTCAACTGATGAAACAGCATTAAATATTTACAGAAAACATTTACCAGGTTATGATGTAAAAGGTTTTGACTGTCGCTCCATTATTACAGCAAACGGTGCTATTCACTGTATAACAAAACTTGTTATGTCTGACCCGCTTGAAATCAAAGCTAATGACATTGAAGATGTAAGAGCAGGCAGTGATATTTATGTTGAATTTGAAATAAGCAGTGCAAAAGAAATTAATCCTGAAGCTGTTACAGTTTACTGGTCAACAAATTCAGAAGGTCCTTTTGCAGAAGTATCTGCTGTTGAAGTTGATGGTAAATATTTAGCTGCTATTCCAGCTCAGGCTGTTGGAACAACAGTTTATTATTTTATCGAAGCTGAAGATGTTCGTGGAATGTATGATACGCTTCCTAATAAAGCTCCTTATCAGGGTGTTTTATCAGTTGTAGTAAAATAGTTTTGATTTTTAGAATAAAAAAAAGCCGCCTTTTTTTGGCGGCTTTTTTTTATGCCACTTCAGATTGACTGGTATCTATCGATTGATGAACCCAGGTTTCTATGTTTTCTTTGGTCTGTTTAAAATCTGCTCCTGTGATGAAGTGAAGTTCACTTCCAATAATGTCCAGCGCTTTTTTAAGAAGCCATCTATCCATTGAGCCAAGTTTTTTCTTTAGACTTTTGTGGAATAAGAATTTATATGCTTCGCATACATTTAAAATATTTCCTGAATTTACTTTTGCTTCAAGGATTTTAAACTGTTCTTTCCACACATTGTTAATTTCAAGATGGAATAACTCCATAAGATATGATTTTATTTTATCGATTATTTCGATATTATTTGGCATTCTTAACCCCAGTTCAGTAGCTTTTGCTACTGGTACGTAGAGTTTGTCCATTGATGAATCTGCAAGAGTAATGATGTAGAATTTAACAAGTTTTGTTAATACTTTTTTAGATTCCAGACCATCAATAATTCCGGCGCCGTGCAGTGGATGTACTACTATATCGCCGAGCTTATACATCTATACCTCCAAAAGTTTTTTTAAAAAAGTTCTTTTTCAATTTTTTGTTTAAATTCATTGTAATTCTGATTAATTCTTTCTCTATAACATATTTTTGTATCAGAAAGCAGTTTGTAAATCTCAGAGGCCTGCTCATTGATAAATTTCTTGTTATAATGCAGTGAAACAAGATTCCCTTTAAGTGAATGAAAAATTTTTTTCAGATTATCAACTGTAATTTCGTCTAATTCTTTTTGGTTTAAAAGAATTTCATCAATCTGTATTAATTTTTCTTTCAGATTAATCAGAAACTGATTGAAAATTTCTTTTTCAGTCATCCCCAGATTTCCCCTTTTTCTCTTTTACACTTAATTTATCGGATATAAACAGAAAATTTCTTAAAATTTAAAAAGCAGATGTTTTTTTACCTTGACCCTGTTTGATTGATACGATATAATCAAAGTCGCGAGAGAAACGTGAATGAAACGCGGATGAAACGCGTGAGAATCGCGTGTAAAAAGCGGATGAACCGGGAATGAAACTTAAGAGCCGTAATCGGTAATCGATTATCCGTGATCAGAAAAATCTTTTACTGTTGACGATAGTCAACTTTACTGACACCGGCAGGTGTCTTTACACGACTGAAAGTCGTCACATGTTACCTTGGTAACATTACATTTTACTTTAGTAAAATCAAGGGGGTGTTTTGGAAGTTTCTGTTGTGATTCCAGTTAATAATGAAGAAAAATCTATAAAAAATACAGTTGATGAGATAATGAATTCTCTTAATAATACTGAAATTAATTATGAAATAATCATAGTTAATGATGGCAGTGTTGATAATACATCTCAGGTTATTGAAGAAATTCATAGTATGTACAAAGATAATGTTAATATTATTCAAAATAAAAAAAATGGTGGATATGGTTTTTCGTTAAAAAGAGGGATTAAAAGCAGTAAATTCAGTAATATTTTCATAACTGATGCTGACGGAACTTATCCAAATAACAGAATGGCAGAGTTTGTAAAATATTATTATGAAAACAAACTTGATATGCTTATTGGTGCAAGAGATAAAAAACAGATTCCTTTAATCAGAAGACCGGCAAAAGCTGTTTTAAATATGTTTGCAAACTATATTTCAGGATTTAAAATTCCAGATTTAAATTCAGGATTCAGAATTTTTTCAAAAAGTATTGCATTAAAATACTTTGGAATAATTCCTGATGGATTCTCGTTTACATCGACAATAACACTGTCAATGTTTTCAGAAAAGGGAGATATTGAATATTTACCTATTGAATATAATAAAAGAGATGGAAAATCGAAAATCCGTCCAATTAAAGATACTTTGAATTTTTTTTCACTTGTGTTCAGGACTATTTTATATTTTAATCCACTTAAAATTTTTGTTCCATTTTCATTTATGGTATGGCTTTCAGGGATTGGAGTTTTTGTTTATTCTTATCTTTACATGGATAATCTGATGGATATTACAACAATTGTGCTTCTTTTGACTTCTGTTCAGATTTTCAGTATTGGTCTTGTGGCAGATTTAGTTGTAAAACGAAGTGTCGGGGGTAAAAGTTGAAAGTATTATTGATTAATCAACCCGACAGACAGACAATATTTGCAAATAACCCTGAAATTTTAGAAGAAGGAAGAGGATATAATCCACCGCTTGGACTGCTTTATGTTGCGGCAGCTTTAAAAAATGCAGATATTGAGGTAGAAGTAATTGATGCTCAGGTAGAAGGACTTGATTACGCTGAACTTGAACAAAGAATAAGAAAATCCAAACCTGATGCTGTTGGAATGACTTTGATGACTTTTACAATTTTTGATGTTAAACAGACTGCTGAACTTGTCAGAAAAATTAATGCTGATATTAAAATAGCAGTTGGTGGTCCCCATGTGTTTATTTACCCTGAAGAAACTCTTAAACAGCCATGGGTAGATGCAATATTAATAGGTGAAGGTGAAAAAAATTCCCCTCAGTTTTTTAAAAATATTTTTGAAAAAGAGAAACTTTCAGAAGTTCCGGGGGCTGGATTTATTGATAAAAATGGAAAAATTGTTATAAACAGACCTGATAATCTGATTGAAGATCTTGACAGCATACCTTTCCCGGCAAGAGAACTTACTCCATACATGAAATATAATTCAGTTATTGCTAAAAGAACTCCAATTACAACTATGTTTACTTCAAGAGGGTGTCCGTATAACTGCCTTTTCTGCAATCGACCTCATCTTGGAAAACAGTTTCGCGCAAGAAGTGCTAAAAGCGTGGTTGATGAAATTAAACATTGTTATGAAATGGGTATCAGAGAATTTTTAATCTATGATGATACTTTTACTATTCAGAGAGAAAGAGTTGTTGAGATTTGTAATATGCTTATTGAGTCAGGACTGAATAAAAAAATTGGCTTTGATGTTCGTGCGCGCGTTAATACGGTTGATGAAGAGTTGCTGAGACTGATGAAAAAAGCTGGTTGTGAAAGAATTCATTATGGTGTTGAATCAGGAACAGAAAAAATATTAAAAATACTTCGTAAAGGTATTACTTTAGAGCAGGCGCTTGAAGTTTTTAAAATTACAAAAAAAGTTGGAATTTCGACACTTGCATATTTTATGATTGGTTCACCGTGTGAGACTGAAGAAGATGTTGAAGAAACAATCAGATTTGCTTTAAAACTCAATCCTGATTTTGTTCATATTACTATTACAAGTCCTTTCCCTGATACTCCATTATATGACATGGCTTTAAAGGAAAATGTTATTAATTCTGATGTATGGAGAGAGTTTGCATTAAATCCTACAAAAGAATTTTTAGCTCCTCACTGGAATCGTGAGTTAAGTGATGAAAAACTTCATTTTTACATAAAAAAAGCCTATAAAAAATTCTATCTGAGACCATTTTATATTATTAAAAAAGTTTTTGCAGTCAGGTCATTTGATGAGTTTATGAGGAAGGCAAAAGCCGGCTTGAGTATTATAAAACAATAAAGACTTCGCTGTCGCGAAGTGTAATGTTACCTTTCGGTAACATGTGATGGCTTACAGCCATGTAAAGACACCTGCCGGTGTCAGTAAAGTTGACTATCGTCAACAGTTAAAGCTTTTTCGGATTACGGATTACTCATCACTGATTACGGCTCCTAAGCTCCATTCCCGGTTCATCCGCGTTTTACACGCGTTTCATTCGCGACTTTGTACGCGTTTCATTATTAACTTCTATTGTCTTCCGGTATAAAATGTGTTATAATTATTCTATGAAAAAAACAATTATTTTATTTTTGATAATATCTTCGCTTGTTTCTTTTGGAGAATCTTTTGTTTCAAAAGGTCAGATAACAGTTCTT
>JBAZDD010000095.1:0-7422 GCA_041654635.1 Candidatus Muiribacteriota bacterium | reverse complement strand
CGGGAGTAAATCTTTAAAAAAAAAATTAAAGTTTTATTTTTTTTCTGCCGATTAATATTAGTTTATAATAATTATTGCCAGGGAGGGCAAAACTTATGAAAATTACTAATTCTGATATTAATCTTAGTTCTGACCGATTTTACGCACATGCCCAGGAAAAAAAAGAAACACTGAGAGTGGTAAGAGATAATCAGCAGCAGGAAATCACTTCTGAAAAATCCCTCAATGATAAAATTAAGGAAATGTTTGATAAAGATTTAAAAAAAATGTCAGAAGCCGCTGAAATTCCAGAAACAAACTCAGAAAATGGTTTTAAATTCGAAATTCCTGAAAAAGAAAAACAGAAAATAATTCTGCTTGAAGAAATGATGAAAGCTCTTACCGGTAAAGATTTCAAAATTGACTTAGGCGAAAGTTATAAATTAGAGGAAGAAAGTTACGAAAAAATCAAGCTGGAAGCAATATCAAAAAAAATATCAGAAAAATCCACAAACATAAAAAGTCAAAATACCAAGGTTGAAAAATCAGATAATGCTGAGGAACCTCAGGGTGAAGTAATATTCAGAGAATATACAAAATATGAGGCAAATTATGAGTATGAAAGAGTTGAGTTTAAAGCTTCAGGAAAAGTTTTTACAGAAGATGGCAGAGAAATTGAAATTAATCTTAATCTTGATTTTAAGCGTTCTCTCGCAACAGAAAGCTTTATCAGAATAACTGAAGGTCAACTTATAGATCCACTTGTAATAAATTATGATGGGACACTCCCGGAGCTTACCGATGAAAAATATGAATTTGATTTAACTTTTAACGGTAAAATGGAAAATATTTCTTTTACAAAACCAGGTTCAGGCTTTATTGCTCTTGATAGAAATAATGATGGCGTTATAAATGACGGCAGAGAGCTTTTCGGCGCAAAAACTGGTGATGGATTTGGTGAACTGGCAAAATTTGATGATGATAAAAATGGCTGGATTGATAAAAATGATTCAGTTTTCAAAGATTTAAAAATTTTTACAAAAGATTCTGATGGGAATGATATTTTATATTCGCTGGATGAGCTTGGTATAGGCGCAATATATTTATCAAGTGTAGATACACTTTTTTCTTTTAAAAATGCAGAAACTGGTCAGACCTATGGTGAAATGGCAGAAACAGGAATTTTTCTTAGAGAAAATGGAGTTGCAGGAACAGTTCATCATATTGATCTGGTAGTTTAATAAAAATCAGGACTGAAAAGTATAAAAAGAGGGGGAACAATGGATAACAAAAAAAAAGAAACTAACAAAAAAATAAAAAAAATAAGAAAAACTCTGCTTGTAATTTTATAAATTATAAGTTTGATTATAAAAATTCTGACTCGACAAAGTCGATAAAATCTCTGTTGCCATAAGTATCAAAGCAGATTTTACAATTTTTTATGAAATCCTCGGATTTTCTTATATCGTTAGAAAGCTGAAAATAAAACTTTTCAGCAGCCTTTTTCAGCATTTTTTTATTGCCCATAACTCCAATTTTGTACATGATTTCAGGGGATTCATAGTATTCTAAAGCTTTTGTGTAAAAATTGATTTTTTCACGTTCATTTTTAGCATTATCTCCGGCAAAGTCATAAAATCTGAATTTTATTCTAAAGCTGGAGTCAATGTTTTTATAATAATCAAAATTTTTTATATTTTAAAATTTATTAAATGTTGAATAAAGTGCCTGCTTTTTTTTATCAATTGAGGCTGGATTATCATAATAAACAGATTGCGAGTTTGTCAGTAGATTTTTTCCGGCAGGATATTTTTCAGCTAATTCACAACCAGGATAATAATGGAGACCATAAACAGTAATCCAGTCAGGGCGGGCTTTTTTTATAAAATCCTGAGTAAGCACAATGTCTTTTTCAGTTTCTCCTGGATTACCAACAATAAAAAAAAGATTTACAAGAATTCCATTTTTTTTAAAATCATTAATCACATCTATACTTTTATCAAGGCAGATATTTTTATTTAAAGTTGAAAGAATTGAAGGAGAACCAGATTCAATTCCAAATGATACACTTACACAACCGGCTTCAGCAAGTTTTTCAGCCATATTATCTGAAATAAAATCTGTTCTGCTTCTAAGATCAAAAATAATTTTATTCTGTTTAATGCCATCAAGAATTTCAAAAGTTCTTTTTTTATTTATGGTAAAAGTATCATCTGAAAAAACAAAATAATCAATATTTTTATTATAAAGCAAATTAATTTCAGAGACTACACTTTCAGCAGAGCGAAGTTTGATTTTTCTATCCCATAACATTTTTGAAGAACAGTAAATACAGCTGCCCGGGCATCCTCTTGAGGTAAGAATATTTGAGTAAATAAGGTCAGATTGAGCAGGAAATCCTATTTCATCAAGATTTTCTATTCTTGAAGCTCGGCTTATTTTTTCAAATTTGTTTGAAGATTTCAGAAATTCAGAAAGAATAACTTCACCTTCGCCTTTAAAAAAGTAGTCTATAGAATTTATTTTGTTAAGAAATTCATCGGGAGCGAGTGTTATAAAAGGGCCACCGGCAACTGTGATAATATTTTTGTTTACTGATTTAATTTTCTTTGCAGTTTCAAATACAATATTTTTATTTGAAGAATTTACAGAAAATCCAATAATAGTATTGTTGTCTATACATTCCACAAACTCATCAACACAATCAGAAAATAATACCCCAATCTCAACTTTTGAATTCTGTTTTTTTAAAAAATTATAAATGTAAAGCAAACCATTTGGAATTATGAGTTCTTCATAATCTCTGTTTTTAATATTTGGAATATGAATTAGAAAAATTTTAACCATGCTTTTTTTTATCATTTATTTGATTTTATTTCAATATTTCTGTTATCTTATAATTAAGAGTTCATTAACGTCAGGGGTTAATTATGAAAAAATTTCTATTTCTTGTAATCTTATGTTCGATTTTTTTCGTGTCAGAAGGTCTGGTTTTAAATAATGCTTTAAGATATGCTGGTATGCTTGAAAGAAATATTATTATTTTCTTTTATGAAAACAATACACCTGTCTGGAATAAGCTCAGAGATGACTTTTTAAAACCAAACATAATTGGTGAGCTAAAAAAGGATTATCTAATAGTATTTCTTGATAATTCTGTTTTTAATAATGTCAGATGGAGATATGGTGTACCCTCAAAAAATACATTAATGATAATCACCCCTAAAGGTGTTGAAATTGACAGAATAAATTTCGGTAACGAATCTGTTAACCTCGCCAATCTTTTGCAATATATTAATTCAATTGAAAAACATGACAGAAATTATCTCAACCTGAAAAATCTTGTTATAAGATACCCGGATAATCACTTTTTTAAATTTGAACTTGCAAAAAAATATTTTGAACGGGGCTTTTTTAAAAATTCTGAACTTCTTCTTATTGATACACTTACAATCAACCCAGGATTTATCGAAGGATATACATATCTGGCAAGACTTTACAGAATAACTAAAAATTTTAATGAAGCTCTTTCAATACTTAATATGGCAGAAGGTGTGATTCATAATTTTGATGAAAAATTAACCATGGAAAAAATTAAAGTTTACGTTGAGATGGAAGAACCTGAAAAAGCACTTCTTCTAATTAATAATTTCAAACCTGAAGATACAGTGCTGAAATTTGAAGCAAAAGCTGCTGAAATATATGCCTATCTTCTTATGGGAAATAAGGATAAAGCTTTCAGTCTTTATGAAGAGTTGAAAGTTGAAGAACCTTCCAGTATATACTCTAAATATGTGGAGTTTTTTTTCCGTGAGTCCAGATAATGTAGAAAGATACTGGAAATTTTTAAGAATTTCAGTTGTAACAATTTTCTGTTTTGCAGTATGGTTTCTGTTTTCGGGTGAATACTCAGAATATTCGATTTATGCAGGATTTATATTTGCGTTTATCAGTGCAATTTATTCCTATAATATTTATATTGAAGACAGTGAAATTCATCGCTCAGCAATTTTTTTCAGATTTGACCTTTTATTTATTTATCTTCTTCTGATTTTTATAGAGGGTTATTTTGCCAGTTATGAGCTTATAAAACTTGTTTTTAAAAGAAAATATAATCCCGGGATTATAAGAATAAAAACAAAACTCCGCTCAGATATTGGAAGAGTACTGCTTGCAAATTCAATTACAATGGTTCCGGGGACATTATCAGTATGGATGGAAAATAACTATATTTTTGTTCACTGGTTTGATGTTAAAACAATAAATTCAATTCATTCAGGTAAAATAATAAAGGAAAGACTTGAAAAAATGATTGGCAGGATTTTTCAATGATATATATAAGCTATTTGTTAATTTTTTATATTGTGCTCAGTTTTTACAGATTAATTGCAGGACCGAATTTTTTTGATAGACTGGTAAGTTTCAGTGTGGTTTCGGTGCTGGTAATTCTGCTTATGTGTATTCTTGCAATAATATACAGAGAAAGTTATTATATGGATATTGCAATTATCTATTCACTGCTTTCGTTTGGTGGAATAGTAGCTTTTGCACAATTTTTCAATCGAGAGGAATAGTAGTGGAATATATAGGATTTTTTTTTATTACTGTAGGAATGATAATTATTTTTTTTGGTGTTGCAGGAGTTATAATTTTTCCTGACCTTTTCTACAGACTTCACGCCTCAACAAAATGCGGAACAACAGGCTCAGGAACAGTGCTTATAGGGTTAATGTTTTATACCGCAAGTATGGAATATACTTTAAAACTGTTTTTAATACTTGTGTTTCTATTTATTACTTCACCAATAATTTCACATATAATTGCAGTTGCTGCCGTAAAAAATAAAACAGATTTTTTAATCAGGAATCCGAATGAATAATATTGAAAATTTAATTTTATTATTACTTTTATTTTGTGTTGTTATGATAGTTTTTTCAAAAAAACTTGTAACTTCACTTATTTTTCTCGGAACATTCAGTCTGCTTCTTTCGGTGTCATATTTTATAATGCAGGCTCCAGATGTTGCAATAACAGAAGCTGCTCTTGGAAGCGGTCTTTCAGTAATTGTGTATATGGTTGCTATTAAAAAAACAGGTGGAGGAATTTGATGTGGCAAAATTAATGAGTTATATCAAGCTTGATAAAATATTGTGTTCAGTAATTGGAAATAAAGATGATATTTTAAATAATCTCATAATCCATACTCTTAATAATTATCCAGATGAAGTAATTCAAAAAGCAAAAGAACTTTTATCTCGTAAAACAGAAATTATTACAATGAATCTTGGTAATGGATTTGCAATTGCTCATGGAAGAATGAAAGAACTTCAGGATATAAATATAGGAATATCAATTTTGAAAGAACCAATGAAAATAGACAATAAAGATACAATAATGGCAGTTTTCTGTATTCTTGTTCCACCTGAAGAAGGAAGAAGATATTTAAGCCTTTTAGCACAGATATCAAGACTTTTTTCTCATAAAGAAGCTCAGGAACTCTTTAAATGCAGCAGAGCAGAAGAAATAGTTGATTTCGTTCAGAATTTTTATGAAGGGAATTAAGCAATATGTATTTAATGATAGTAGTTCTTCAGGATGAAACTTTATTAAAAAAAGTGATAGGAATTCTTATAGAGCTTGAATTATTCAATTCTACAATTCTTGATGGAGAAGAACCAGAAACAGTTGCGGTAGAATCACTTCCTCTTTTTTATGATCTTGCAAATTTTATTCAGGGAGAAAACATATATAACAAAACAATTATCGCCCATGTACCTGAAAAAGAAACAATAGAGGATTTTGTTAAAATATGTAAAAAAGAAGGGATTGATTTCTTTAAACCAAATACAGGCTGGGTAAGTGCTTTTAAATCTGAATTTTTTGCAGGTATAGAATAGAATGGAACTTAATGAAAGTAAAATATTAAAAACAACTTTGAGAAAGATTTTTCCGTTTGTTATTTTATTTTCATTTTATATGTTTTCATATGGTGCAAATTTTCCGGGTGGAGGATTTCAGGCAGGGGTAATAGCCGGAACAATAATAATTGTTTATCAGCTTATATTCAGAAATAAAAAATATCCAGATTTTTTCTATAAAGTAACCGAATTTATCGGAATGTCAATAATGCTTGTTTTTCTTCTTGCAGGATTGTTTTTAACAGAAAAATATTTCGGCGGTTTTTATATTTTTCAGAGCAAAGAAAGCCTTATTTTTTCAAATGCTTTTATTTGGACTCTTAATCTGGCAATTTATCTTGAGGTATCAGGCTCAATTGTGCTTATATTCAGATATATTACAGAAGATATATAAAAACGCGTATAAAACGCGTATAAAGCGCGTATGAAACGGGAATGAAACGCGTATGAAACGAAAAAAAATCTTTAATATAATTTTATTAATAAGTCTTGTAACGACAGGATTTCTTGTATATGAAAAAATTGAACGATTAGAATATGTAAAATCCCAGAACATCGACTTTTTTTTAGAATTATGCAAAACTATTAACATTAATAACATGGTTACCTCAGTTTATCTTGGACCAAGAATTTTTGATACATTTCTTGAAGCACTTGTTGTAATAGCGACAGCAATGTCTCTGAATTATCTGTGGAGAAAAAAATGATAGTAATACTTATTTTCCTTCTTGCAGTATATGGACTTGTAATATCTGATAATCTTATCAGAAAAATAATGTGTCTGAATATTCTTGAAAGCATGGTAGTTTTTTTATTTCTAAAAACCGGATATACTCAGGGTTTTTCAGCCCCGATTATTTCTGATATCGCAGAACACTATGTTGATCCAATTCCACAGGCACTTATGTTGACCGCTATTGTGGTTGGGGTATGTTTTAACAGTCTGGCACTTTCAATCATTATGAAAATTTATAATAAAAGAGGGACAATTAAAGTTGGTGAATTATATGAAAATTAATGAGCTAATTTTAATATTCCCGATAATACCAATAATTTTTGTTTTTCTATCAATTCTTGTTAAATACACAATTAAAAAAGATATAAGTCCATACACGGTTTTTATTTCAGGTATTGCTCAAATAATATCAGGCGGATACATAATAGCTCATTTTTTCAATGCAGCAGGTGTAACAAAAATCCCAGTAAGTGAATTTAATTATTCAATATTATTTTCAATGGACAGGTTTAAAGTGTATTTTGTCGGATGTTATCTTGTAACTTTATGTTTTGTAGTTATTTCTGATAAAATAAGAGAGAGTTTTGACAGTTATTATCTGAGAAATCTATTTCTTTTTTTTCTCGCCGGATGCAGTGGATTGCTTGTAACAGGTGACATGTTTAATTTTTATGTTTTTTATGAACTCATGATAATATGTGCCTACTCAATTATCGCAGCAAATGAAAAATTTTATGCTTCTCTTAAATATATGCTTTTTGGAACATTAAGCTCACTTTTTTTCTTGGA
>JBAZDD010000094.1:0-7425 GCA_041654635.1 Candidatus Muiribacteriota bacterium | reverse complement strand
TATTTAAGATTTGCACCGAGATGTAAATTGTCAAACGTTTTAGCATAAGAAACAAAATATGCTGATTCGCTGTCATCAAACTGTGAGAAAATTTTTACAGGATCAGCTGAGTTGTAACCTACGTTGTTTTCATCTTTTACAGCTGAATCGGTACCATATAAAGCTTCTACCTGTTCTTTTGTCCAGTTTGAATCATAGCTTGAATCATATTCTGGGATGTCGTCTTCGGGACTTACACCGTCTGCCCATTTGCCTGTTTCAGTTACAGGTATTACTCTCGCGTTACCTGTATTACTGTCAAAATAATAGTATGGGTTACCATAAATCAGGTTAGAACGGAGTTTTCCAGTCGAGTCAAATCTCCATATTCTTGTTTCGGGAATGTTATCAACACCAAATTTTGCAAATGAAAAACCAACAGCACTTTTGTTTTTTTCATCTTTTTTTACATAGTTGATAAAATCAAAGTTTCTGTCCAGTTTTAATCTTGCGTGCATGAATGATGCCTGAGTGTTTTGAAGCTTTGCAAGACCTGCCGGATTCCAGTATGCTGAATAGCCGTCATCTGCTACCGCTACAAAGGCACCGCCCATTCCCAATGCTCTTGCTCCGACACCCATGCGCAAATATGCTCCAGCCTGTCCGGAACCGTCAGCCAGTCCGAATGAAAACACACATGCCGAAAGCAAGCCTATAAGTGTGCCTATTTTTTTCATATTACACCTCGCTTTAGTCGTGGGCAGTTTTGTAAACCTGCCCTTTAATATTAATTCTTAAATAATACTTTATTTCTGTCAAGTAGTTTCAGTTTAAGGATTTACAGTAACACTACCCGTGAATGTTTTAGAGCTTGTACCAGTTGATACAGTAACTTCATCCTCGGTGCTTGAAAAATTGACAAGTAAGCTTTGTGTTGTGCTTTCCATACCCTGATAAGTACAGGTAATTTTTCTTTTTCCAATTGGTACATTTGTAAAAGTTGCCTGACCAGTTGTCTGAGGACGAGTTATACTTATAGGCTGTCCTGACTGAGCTCCTTCAACGTTGGTTTGAAAATTAGCTCTTGGACTACCTGTAACACCAGCTGCCCATGATAAATTAACAGTAACAGAAACTTGTCCAGTTTTAAGTGTTACAGTAATTGGTGTTTCTACACTGTAATTTTTTGTATGTTCAGTTAACAAAGCACTAAATGTTATAGATTGTGGGCTGTTGGTTATAAAAGATGAGGTTACATTTATTTTGTCATATATTACACCAGTTGGGCTTATTGGTAATGACTGGAATTCAATAAGTCCACCTTCACCAACTCTCACAGTTGTATAAGGATCACCATCTTTAAATATTGTTGCAAATATTGGTGTTGAAGATGTATCTAAAGGAAGTCCATCAGTTGTTTCAACCATAGCCTGAATAACACCTTCATAAGTAAAATTAGGCTCAATTATTGTTTTTAACAAATAAACGTGTTTAGTAACAGTATCACCTGGCACAAGATATACTCTTGATTCAGTTCCTGAACCTGTTTCTGGTGTTGTTGCAGTTGGTTCAAGTGGCTGATAAATCTGCAAAGGACCCTGATCGTTTGCTGCAAAAGCTCCAAGATAGAAGCCCATAGGATCTATTGGGACATTATTAATCATGTAATAACCATTTGAATCTGTTACAGCTGTCCATGCAGTAGTCCCTTCATTATTAACAAGGATTACAGTTGCATTAGCAAGAGGGGTTCCTGTTGCTCCAACTTCATTCGGGGTAATACCTCTGACAACACCCTGAATGTGACCTGTTGAAGGATTTGGATTTTTCTTAAGAAAAACTTTCATGAAATAATCCTGACCATCTTCAATTCGAACTCTTTTTGTAGCTACATCAGGTATTCTGTTAGGAGCGCTTCCACCCATTGTATAACCCTGACTGTCCATATCTTCATTCATATAACCAAAAGCTTCAGCATATACATTGTATGTTACTCCAGGTGGTAAATCACTGAATACATACATATTACCCTGACCATTAGGTTTTGAATACTGACGGTGAATCATTGCACCTGAATCACTGTCACCATCGTTCTGAACTCCGACAATTGCATGTGTTAATACACTTTCAGATTGATCAACAACCTCAACTACCTGAACTTTTATTGAGCCGGTAGCTACTCCAGCAGAACCACATCCTGCAAGTAGGAAAGTGACAAAAAGCATGGCAGTCAACAGAGCCAGTTTTTTAATCATTTTTTTCCTGTTCATAAACTCTCCTCCTGATTTTAAAACAGTTTTTACTTTTTATACTCAAATTATCGGCACATAGATAACATCAGTTTAAATAAAAATTGTGCCTGTAAATTTCCTTATGAAAGTTTTCGGCTTAAAATGTTTTTGACTTTAAAGAGAATTTTGTTTTAAATAATTATTATGAATAGAATTTTTATATTAATTATTACATTGTTTTTAATGCTGACAACCGGCTGTGGGTCTTATTCTTTATCCAAAATTGTTATTGCAACTGATAAAAATTTAATAAGTGGTGATTTTGACAGTAGAACAGGGATATTAGATATTAAATCGATTATCCAGGCTGAAAAAGTTAAAATGGTGACAGGTAATAAAAAAAATATTGTTATTTCTGATGGTAAAAATATTGAAATTCTCGATTCTGAATTAAAAGCAAAAGGAATGGGTGTTTTTGAAAAAATATCTTCAATTTTACTTCAAAACAATAATCTATTTGTATTAAGAGAAAATTCTGTATATGTTTTTGATTTAGAATTAAATGAAATTAACAATTTTTCTTTTCCGTTAAATAATAAAACTGATTTTTTTAAATTAAATAAAAATTTTATTAATAATAAATTCATCGAGTTTAGAGGCGATTTTGTATTTGTGCTTTCTTATGATGGTTTATTTGAAGTTTATAATGTAAAAAATAACCAGTATGGTGTTAAAATAAATCTGGCAGAATATGATATTTCAAATATACAGGATTTTTCAGTAATAAGTAATCGGTAATTTTACCGATTACTATAAGGGGTCAGGCCGTCCAAATTTACCTGCGGTAAATTTTTACTACGCAGACCCCGGTTCATCCGCGTTTTATTCCCAGTTCACACGCGTTTCATTCCCGGTTCACACGCGTTTCATCCGCGTTTCATTCCCGGTTCATCCGCGTTTTTATAAAACAATCCTGTCTTTCCCTTCAGGTTTGAGCATTGCATGCATTAAAGTAAGATATTCTCTCAAATGTCTTGTTATAAGAAAGTTTTCTCTCACAAACTCTTTGCCTTCTTTTCCCATTTCAATCATTTTATCACGATTATGATAAAGATATCTTATTCTTAACGCTGCACCTTCAGGTGAATTTACTAAAAATCCTGTGTGATGATTAATAACCTGAAGCTTTATTCCCCCGGTATCACCACCAATTACAGGTTTACTTTTCCATAAAGCTTCTGTAACTGTAAGTCCGAAGCCTTCTTTTACAGATTTCTGTAAAATTATGTCAGAACCTCTTTGCAGAGCATTAATTATTCTGTGAGCATCAGGTGGAAGAAGTAGTATTTTTATATCTTTTTCACCCTGAGCTGCTTTCTGAACCTCACGAAGAACTGCTTCACCCTCGGGGTCATCATCAGCCCCGCCACCAGCTAACACAAGTTGAAGTCTTGGCTGAAATTTTTTAGCAAGTTTATATGCTTCGATTACTCCAAGCGGATCTTTAAATCTGTCAAATCTTGAAACCTGTATCATCATCGGGCTGTCTGTATCAATTCCGTAACTTCTGCAAGTCTCTTTTACTTCCCTGTCAGATAGCTCAATATTTTTTTCTGCAAGAGGGTCAATACTTGGAGAAATAAGATACTGAGTATGTGGGAGTGGCTGAGCAAAATCAGCAAGAGAAAAAATACTTGCATCATATCCTTCAACATGCTGTTTTAAATATTTCCATACAGGTCTGTAAGGTTTACTTACATCAATATGACATCTCCAGAGCCATTTCCCTTTTCTGTCAGGGGTGTATTTTAAAAGCATTGCCGGCTGTGGGTCATGAATGAAAACAATATCAGCTTCTTTTAACTTGTCATGAAGTTTCTGAGCATTTTCTTCATTGGTTTTTTCATATATTTTAAGTAAATCCTGACTTATGTTTACAGAATTACCCTGTAATCCGTTGTGAAATCCTTTTGTGCAATGATAAAAATCACTTTCCCCTGTTACAACTTCCCATTCACATTCTAATCCCAGACTCTGTTTTAACGGTATCAGTTTATTCAGAATTTCTGCAACTCCACCACCTAATTTTGTTGAATTCACATGAACCACTTTCAATCCTTTAAGCGGTGCTGCAAGCTGTTCTAACTGATGAATTACTGATTCACCTACTATATCTTTATAATCATTTAGTGTAATACTCATTATTTTTTCCCCCTTTCAAAATATTTGGAGAAAATACATACAAGCTGCTCTTTAAGATGGGTTAATGACACAAAATATGGGTCAAGTGTTGCAATATCTTCCATAAGTTCTGAATATTTTCCGTTAAATCCTTCAAGCCATGCTCGAAAATCATCAATGCTTCCGTCTGTTCTCTTTCTTGCATCAATAAAATGATAGTAAATTGAACCTTCAGACATTTTAGGTATAATATCAAGAAGCTGTTCGGGTCTGTCAATTTCAAATCCTGTATCAAAGACAACTATGTGAGAATCCATAAAATAAAAAGGTCTTGTCGGTTTAATCCAGCTTATCCATTCATCTTCATCAAGTCTTTCTTCTATAATTTCAGCAACTTCTTTTCTTAACTCTTCCATGTTTTTATAATCTGTTGGGTCAATTACTGCAAGTTTTTCAGCAAGTACATGGTCATGAATTGAAGATTTAACCCATGTTGCAAAATCATTGTTGTATTCTCTATCAAGAAATCTCGGTCTTAATAATATTCCCCAGAAATGAAAATAAATACTCCCCGGGGTGATTATTTGAAGATTTTCTTTTAACTCTCTGATATTGTGTGCTTTTTTCCCTGTGGCAACCGCAACAAGTGCACAATCCTTGATACGAAAAGGATGTTTTTCAGTAAGTGACATAATAATTCTCCTTTCGTTTAAAATCTATGAATTAGATTATTGTCAGGTGAAACCGGTTCACCAGTAAACAAATGAGAAATAAGTTTACTTGTATCTTCTCCGTTGATTAGAAATTTTACTGATTCGACTGCGCCAACCTGACAAACTGTGTTTACAATCCCATATATTGCATGAAGTTCTGGGATAATCCCGCCTAAATAATTTGATTGGATTTCTCTTGAAAAATCTATATATAAAACATTATCAAGCAGAAAAAAGTTTCTCACAAGAGTTTTTTCCGGCAGTGTCATAAACAAATCTGTATTTTCAGGACCTTTCATGTATTCATTTAACACACGACCTGCAAGTGCAAGAGGATTATCTTCAATGCGGATTTTTCTATCTTCCGGTATTAATCTTAATCCGTCTGAATAATAGAAAGTAAATGCCATCAAATCAAAGCTTTCAGCAGTTTCTCCTGGTCTTATATATTTTTCAGGGATTTCAGAGCGATAATCTTCAAATTTGTGAAAGAAAAGGAAATAAAAAGCAACAAGCATTACTGAAAGCCAGAAAAACTTGAAAAATAATTTTATCATTCCGTATGTATCTTTCATAATTCAGCTCCTGCTGCAAAATATCTCTCGCATGCTTTAACAATTGTATCAGCAATTTTTTCCTGAACAGAATCTTCTCTTAAAAGTGCAGAAATTTCACTGTTTGTTATCATGTTTGTTTCAAGGATTACCGCTGGCATGCTCAAATCTCTTAAAATCTGAAAATTACCTGAATTAAACATTCTTTCAACAAATCCCAAATCATCTACAATATGTGATGAAAGTATTTTACCGAATTTTCTACTTTCTTCAATAACAGCTATTCTTTTTAATTCCATTAAAATTTTTTCAGCTGAAATTTCATCCTGAA
The DNA here is from genome assembly GCA_041654635.1 of Candidatus Muiribacteriota bacterium. Lineage (GTDB taxonomy): Bacteria > Muiribacteriota > Muiribacteriia > Muiribacteriales > Muiribacteriaceae > JBAZDD01. The sequence goes on along the minus strand of JBAZDD010000094.1, from coordinate 1,436 downwards.
CCCCTTTATTTGAAGCAATAGTGTCTTTTCTGGATTCAAGAACAGGGTCTGAGTAATGAAATATTGAAAAACCTTTTATTTGAGGATTTAAAGAAGCCCCGCAATGTACTGAAACAAACAAATCAGCTTTATTACTGTTACCTGTAAATGCTCTATTTTCATCAGAAACGCTTGAATTGCCAGAACGGGTTAAAAAAACTACAGCACCTTTTTCTATCAGTTTTCTATATATTTTTCTTGATAATGCAAGATTAATATCTTTTTCAAAAACACCAAATTTTACAATACCGTTATCGTCACCACCATGACCTGGGTCAATGACTATCTTTTTTTCATTAAGAAAATCTCTTTCTGCTGTCCCAGGGTCAATAGCTTTCTGATCTAAAATTATATCATCTATATTCTCAATGAAAGAATCCTGAATATTTGGTAACTGTTGAAAGTTTAATTCAAAATCAGATTTTTCAAGTTCTTCGGTATCACTTATAATTCCGGTAAGTAAATCTGCATTATAAGTTAATTCTAATTTATCCGACTTTAATTTAAAATCATCTTTTGCAATAACAGCAACTTCAACTTCGACAGTATTTTCATCAGGAATTTCTTTTGAAAATTCGTCACTGTATAATTTTTCAAGTTCCTGCGTATCAAGAGGGGCTGCCGGAATTATTATATTTTCAGGAAAATCGTTTGAAGCTATTTTTTGAGTTGCTCTTACAAGTAATCCTGTTGGATTTACAACCGGACCTGCTTCAATTTCAAAATTCTGAACAAAATTTATAATTACAGTTCCTCTATTATCTTCATTATTAATATTAATTCCCTGTATAAATTTATCAGGATATTCAAGATAAGTATCACTGTCAGAAATATTGGTGTTGGGGAATGTTAATATTAGTGTGTCTTTTTCGCGAGAGATAATATATTCATTTTTACTGAAACTTTTATCAGCCAAAACAAATAGATTTAATCCCAGTTCAGTTTCTCTGTACACAAGTTTTTCAATAGTTGCTTTTTTTTGAAATTCTTCCGGCTGCCAGCTTACTCTCATATCAATAAATTTTGTGAAAAATTTTACCGGAAGATAAACTTTTCTTTCAATAACAACTGGCGGAGTTTCAAGTTGAGCTATTTCATTATTGATAATAACTTCTCTCTGACCAACAACAGTAGAAATCATTTTATTATTGTAATTTATTGCAATAATTCCAGTGTCAGGAAAATATCCGTATCTAATATTGAAATGATTACAGATTTCAGGCACTGGGAGATAAACCACCCCATTATCAATCATACCTGTAAAAGTTATTTCATTAACAATAACCTGTATTGTATCGTAAGAAAACACAAGTGAAGCAAGTAAAACTAATATTAATAATACGCTTTTTTTCTGTCCCATTCTCTATCCATATCTTTCTTTTTTATTGCGTCTCTTT
>JBAZDD010000093.1:0-7518 GCA_041654635.1 Candidatus Muiribacteriota bacterium | reverse complement strand
GTTTTTATTTTCAGAAACATTTTCCTTAATATAATCTGTTATTTTAAAACTGGCATCTACAAGTTTAATTTTCTGATTAAAATAATCTCCTATTACCCCTCTTAATGCCGGAAAATGTGTACATGCCAGAATTAGCACATCTACTTTATCTTTAAATTCTTCAAGATATTTTTCAACAATAAGCTCAGCTATCGGACCAGAAACAATGCCTTCCTCAACAATTGAAACAAAAAGGGGGCAGGGTTTTTTTATAATTGTGAAATTACTGTCAATCTGTTTCAGCAGAAAATCATATCTTCCTGAATTTATTGTATTATGAGTTCCAATTATTCCTATTCTTTTCATCCCAGTTTCTACAGCAGCTTCTACACCTGCTTCAACCACTCCGATAACTGGAATTTTGTATATTTCCTTCAAAGCAGGAAGAGCAACAGAAGATACAGTGTTGCAGGCAACAATAATGAGCTCAACACCCTGTCTTATTAAAAAATTAAGTGCTTTCTGCGATAAATTTAAAATTGTCTCAGGTGATTTAGGACCATAAGGAAGTCTTGCTGTATCACCGAGATACACAATTGAATGTTCTGGATTTTTTTTTATAACCTGACGCATTATACTCAACCCGCCAAGTCCTGAATCAAATATTCCTATTTTTGCCATAAAAATAAGATTAGCAGAATTTAAAAAAAATTAAAGTGACCGGTAATAATTAACGATAATAAAATTGAAATGTTTCATATAAGGAGATATTGATGAAAAAATGGATTTTTGTATTTATTGCACTATTTGGTTCAATTTACTCTTTTTTCTTTAAAACTGAGACCCCAGCATCAACAGAAATAATTGAAGCAAAAAAAACAGATTCAGCTGTATATGAAAAAAAAATTGTAACTTACAAAAACATTAATATACACACTCCGATAGTAAAAGAGCTTGATAACATTGAATTAATCGGAATTGACAGAAAAGAAATGCCTGTTGTTTATTATAAATATGACAATTCAATCAAATCTGCAAAATTAAACCAGACTTTTGAAGAAAAATACGTTATTGAAAGCATACAGGATAATATGGTGATTATTAAAAACCTTGAAACTCAACACTCACAGCCTTTCAGCATAAAATAATCTAATTTTCATTGAGAATTGCTGATTAATACTACGAATTCGTCAGACCATCTGGCGAGTTCTTCAGTATATTTTTTATGATATGAATAAATACTCTCAGGAAGAATATCTCTGTAGTTTTTAAAAACACTGGTCATAATAAGTTTATTGTCCGAAGTTTCTGTATTAGACTCTATTCCCCAGAAGTTATGACAGTTAATTTTCATATTTTCCGGGAAACTGTAAAAATTCATATTATCTGGAATTGTTAAATTAATATTAAGTCCAGTCTGATAAATATATCCATCAAGATTAAAATCATGAATTCTTTCACTTTGAGAAACAGCTGTTGAAGAATATCCAAAAGGAAGCCTGAACATTAAAAATGAATGTCCTGATTTTGAAGCATAATTATCAACTGAAAATTCAACCTCAAATTGAACATCTTTTAGAGTTGAATCAAGATTTTTAAAAACATAATTTTTTACTTCTGCATTCTGATGAAAGTTTTTAACCCACGCTTCCATTCCTTTTCTCAGTTCTTCCCCGCTTGCAAATCTCACAGCTCTGAAATTCTCACCAGCACCACCTTTAAAAAGCATATTTACCTTAAAAAATGCTGAACCGTCTGAGAAAACATTTATATCAAAAACGGTATCTGTTTTAACATATTCAGGTTTTACAAAATCAGTATATTCAATTAGTCCGGTTTGAATATTAAGATTATAGGTGTTTCCTTCCCAGGCATCATTAATATTTGATAATGGTGAAAGCGGAGTTAAATATCTTTCCTTGCCATCAACATATACTTTAACAGCTATATTATAAAAATCTTCAATAACTGGCATTTCTCTTATATAATCAGAATAACCATCAATATAATAAATAAGCTCAGCTTTAATACCTGCTTTTAAAAGCATAACTCTGAACAGATTTAATTTATCAAGAGTATTTCCTCTTTTATTATTAAATATTTTTTCAGCCGGTTGGGGATAATATCTGAAACTTGCCATTGGAATATTCAGGTGAGTTATTTCACTTCTAATATACCTGAAAATTTTTTCAACTTTTTCAAAATCTTTCATTCCAGTATTTATAATTGAACTGAGAAATTTATCAAACTCTTCTGTTGTTTTTTCAGATTCTTCAAGTTTTTTTCTTATAATTTCCATCTGATTTTCAATATCTGTCTTTCTCAAACCCCAGTAAACTCTGTGAGCATAAGTGTGATATGGGGGCATATTATTTTCTTGTACAACTGGCTTAATATTTTTTTTATTAAACCCATAAATAATTTTCCCGTTTTCATACTGTTTTGACATTTTAAGCTCAGGAGTGTTCTGATTTTTTCTGAAAAATATATTATCAAGTTTTTGTGGAATTATAATTTTAACATCTTTTTCAACACAAGGTTCTGTTTTTGTAAAATACTCTTTTCTGAGAAAATCCCTTCCAAAAATTCCCGCATTTTCATTTTCCTGAAATATTACTTCAAAATCAATAATAGAATTTATATCTACCACAGGAAGAGTAAAAGCAATTGAAATATCTTCATTATATTCAGCATAATACGGATAAGTTGAAGATTTTTTAATTGAAAAATCGTTTAAATAAGATATTTTATTGTTATTTATAGTTCTTGCAAAAGAAATATCTGCTGTTCTTATTGAGGGAAGATAAGACATAGATATTGTTGAAAGTCTTTTCCCTCTTTCTTTAAGTATTTTTATAATTTTTCGAATTGTTCTTTTAGAAACACCATTTTCATCGTATTCAACTGTCGTTCCTTCAAAAAGAGTGACATAAGCTGCTTCAGGGTATTCTTTTTCAGAAGGTGCATTTTTTATAACATTTCTTATATATTCATCTTTTATATCTTCAACAAAATATTCATCATTTTTTTTTCTTTCTCTATGAATTTCTATTCTGAAAATATCATCAACTTGAATTTTTTTATCAGAGTTATTATGTCTGAACAATACTTCAATCTCATCTGCTTTTAAAAGTGTTCCCTTGAATTCTTCACCTGAATTAAGATAAACAACATCTGAATATACAATAAAAGTAAAAATAAGAATTGAAATAATTATAATAAATTTTTTTCTTGCCATTTTTCCCCCAAGGTCTTGTACGCGCCTTTAACGCGTTTCTATCGCGTTTCTAAAATAAGTTTCTGCCTGGATACATCTGATATTTTTGTAAGAAATTCTTTATACTCAGCATAATCTTCAGCAGGAATTCTATCAGTTAATCTTTTATGACTTACAGTAAGTATTACAGTATTCTGATTTGCCGACCATGAATAATTCGAACAAATCATGTTTTTAAAAACACCTGAAAAATTTTCAGGTAAAAATTTAACTTTAATATTTTCAGGTAGTTTTAATATATATCTTGATATTTTCCACTCATGTGACGAAAATGCAAGTGGATAATTACGAGAATTCAGAGAAATCTCACCAAAACTTCTTTCTGCCCATGGCATTTCAAAAATCATAATATCTTTTGCTTTTACAGCATAATTTTTAAATTCTGCTTTCCAGTAATACTGAAAAGGTTTTGAAATATCGTTAAGATTAAACAATTTATAATCCAGAAGTTCTGCCCCTGCTTTAATAGAATTAATTTCTTGTGCAAAAATCAGACTGTGAAGCTCTTCCCGCTGATGTCTCCACCATGCTCTGTTATTTGCTTCTTTAGTTCCTGAAAATCTTACACTGTTTATAATTTCAATATTCCCGGAATTATCAAGGTTAATATAATAAAGACTGTTTACAGCCTCATCTTTCACATCAGGAAAAGGAATCCATTCAATTTTCCCCTCTAAAGGATTCAAACAAAATACGCCATGATTATCATTTCTAAAATATGGATATCTGAAATTTTCTGAAGTTGGATCCAGAAAAAATTCTCTGTGTTTTAATTTAACTTTTACAATTGCGTGATTAAGATTAAGTCTTGGGAGTGAAAAATCAACTCTTGCTTCATTATTTGTCATGAGAAGTACAGGATATACTTCAACATCAGCCGCTTTCCCCATTGCTGAAAAGAGAACAGCTTTATCTATACAGTCTCCAAATTTATTTGAAAGTGTGATATCTGCTCGATGTCCGCTCCAACCTGAACCAATACCACTTTTTATCGAAAGATAGGAAATGTTCTGCTGAAGCCAGTGATAGATTTTTTTTACTTTTTCTTCTTCATCAACACTATCTCCAATTATCTGAAGTGTTTTTTTCTTTACACTATCAGTTACAACAATTCTTTCAGCAAGAAATTTTCTATTCCAATTGAAAATCTGTTCCCATTTTTTTACTGTAGAAGCAGCTACATAAGGAACTATTTCTTGATAGGCCGGACTTAAGCTCTCATATAATACCGGAGCAATATTGTTCTGCTGCCATACATAATATTTAAATCCATCTCTCTGAGTAACTCTGGGAGTGTTTTTTCTCTCTCCAAAATTGCTTGTTATATACTCAAAATGTTTATCTGAAGGAATTATTACCTCAAACCTTACAATAAAAGCCGGTTCATTATATTTAAAAATTGCCTGTGGAAAAAAGAAATCTTTTTCAAACGGATTATATGTTTCTCTTTCAATAATATACTCAACAAATGTTCCAACCTCAACCTCAGGTATTACAGCATTTTTTATCAAATTATTTCTGGTTAGACTACCGGAAGAATCTCCCGGAATACTTTCTTTTACATCAGTCGGATTAAAACTTGTGTAAGTCCCGTCTTTACGTATAACTCTCGCTTTAATAATATTAATTTTCTCCCTGCCAGGTTCAAAAGACCACGAAATGTTTCCCCAGTTTTTAACATCTTCTTTAAGTATTTTTCCAATAAAATGATGGGTAAAAATTCTTGTTCCATCTCTATTTAATTTATAAACACTGTCATTAAGAAGAATAACCCCTGAAACATCTTTGTAAATTTCTTCCAATTCCTCGGCTTTATCAAAAATCCAGTAAATTTCATCTTCAATTTCTCCTGAGAGAATTTCACGTGAAGGAGCATTATGATTATGGATTTTCTTATTTTGTGAATCAATCACATATCTTATAACTGAAACATCTTTTTTATTAATTTCTTTTTCGTTTACTGTAAAAATGTCATCAGCAAATTTCAGTTTATCTGTAAATTCTTCTCTACCGTCAGTGTATTCTACTTTGACCCTGGCGGAAACTGTATATATTAAACAAACAATTATTAAAAATAAGAATTTTCTGCTCATATCTCCTCCATTTCATCCCCGTTTCTTACGCGTTTCATCCCCGTTTCACCCGCGCTTCTTACGCGTTTCATTCCCGTTTCACCCGCGTTTCTTACGCGTTCTATAAGGGGTCAGGCCGTCCAATTTTGCTTTCAGCAAAATTTTACTGCACAGACCCCCAGTTTCACATTTTCTGCTTTTATGATATAATATATATATGTTAAACTCAAATCTGAACATGGATTTAATTAAAGATTATAAAAATGGAAAACTCAACTTTATTTTTCCATATATTCCTGCCTGTGAAAATGTAACCCTTGTATATACAGAGGATGACTGGGCTTCTATAAATGAAAAAAAAATGACCTGTGATGATGGATTAAACTACTTTCATACTCTGCTTGAAACAAAAAAAAATACTGGTTATCGTTTTAAAATAAAAAATAAAAATAATCCTGCTTATTTTTTTGAAGATAATCAGATGAGAAATTTTTATATTCCTTATAATGACATTTCTATTCAAAATATGAACAATGAAATCAACTGTGCTGTTGAAATATTATGTAAAGGGAAAAATTTATTTTATTCATTTATTGAAAACAGTCAGATATATTCATATATTATTTTTGAATGGAGCAATATTTTCTATTATAAATCAATTCTTGATAATTTTGATACATTTTACATAGCAGGCAAAAATTTTGAAAAACCTTGTCTTACAAAAAAAGTTATAGATAAAATAACCTGGGAACTACCAGTAAAGAATGATTTATTTCATAAAAATCTTAACTCTGTTATAAAAAATATTGTTGAAACAAAAAATATTGAAATCGGAGTAATAAATCTTGAAAATTGTAACCGGGATATTCTTTCAAATTTTTATTATTTTTTAAACCTGAACCTTGATTATTTTCTGTATGAATTTAATCTTATATGGAAAAAAGGAAGTATATAGGGAGCTGTTATGAAAACAAAAATAAGTTTTTTGATAATAACATTATTTAGTTTATTTTTCCTTTCCGGTTTTAAATACAGTATAAAGCCTCATCCTGATCAACCATATTCTCTCCCCTGGATATGTATAAACTGTCAACATGAAGAAAATTTCTTTTTTTCAACCTGTGTGAGCTGCGGGCAGACTAAATCATGTCGACCTAATGTAACAAACTATTTTAAATCTTCTCTGCGTGAATATTTGCCGTGGATTTGTGAAGATTGTAATACTGAAAATTTTTCTTATGGTTCGTGTTCTAATTGCTCAAACGAATATTTTCCACCTCGTAATAATATTATTTCATTAAACAATCCTCAGATTATTTTCCCATTCATTCATTTTGGAGCAGACCCTTTAGGTATTGGTAAAGGTACGGTTCCAACTGGACCACCACCACCAGCACAGAGAAGAGCTTACGGCTCAGTTGAATATTTATGGAAATATAATATGTTTGTAGGAACAATGGAATATGCCACATGGAGCACTTTACCACCGACTACAGTTCTACTTCTTTACGGGGGAACTTATGTTCATCAGCCACCTGTCGCAGTTGGTCAATCTTACGACAGATATGATGAAAGAGTGGCCTGGAGCAATGTAATGGAACGCTCATATATTTTCACAAAATCTTTTGAATCAAAGCATGGTATGGCTCACTGGAAAAAAGTCACATTAAACACTGAAGTTTTCATGCATATAGAGCCTACTCCTATAAATCCTCTTATGACAAACGTTGCTCCAACTAATTTTCATCCTAATATTTTAGGCGGTACTGAAACCCATAACAACTGGATAATAGTAACACCAAACAGAAATGACAGCAGATATCCTCCATTTGGGCGTCCACCAAGAACTGTTAACTGTTTTGAAATAGAAGATGGTGGTGGAGGTCCGGCAACAGGTGGCTCTGGCTGGAATATACGTATGTGGGCATTTGCAACAAACGATCAGACACTTGCTAATATTAACTGGATGGACTCTTTTACTGAAAGATATTATGTCGATACTTTCAAAGGGACAGTTGTTGATCCACATACAATAATTGGTACTGAACAAATATGGGACGATATAGCAGGAACCATGATAACTGTTCCCAAGCCAGACAATCCATATATCGTCGAACAAAAAAGAGTTAAACCTATGGCTGATATTGTTATAACCAAAGGTGGTCAGCCAGTAAAAAATTATGGTACTTT
>JBAZDD010000092.1:0-7666 GCA_041654635.1 Candidatus Muiribacteriota bacterium | reverse complement strand
GAACAAAAAAAGCAGGAAAAATTCTTTCACAGTTGAAATTTCTTACCGATAACCAGATTTCGCTTCATACTCAGATAGTTTTATGTCCCGGATTAAACGATGGTAAAGAATTATTATTCACACTGGAAAAACTTTATAGTTTTACCCCATTTATTGATAGTGTAGGAATTGTTCCTGTCGGACTTACTTCTTACAGGAAAAATTTATTTAATTTGAGTTTGATTGAAAAAAACAATTCAGATGAAGTTTTTGAAATAATTAAATTTTTTCAGAAAAAAGCTATGAATGAGTATGGTGTAAAATGGGTTTATCCAGCAGATGAGTTTTTTTATAAGTCTAGAAAAGAAATTCCCGGTAAAAGTTTTTATGACAGTTTTGTTCAGATAGAAAATGGTATAGGTTTATCAAGAAAATTTATTGACAGTTTTACCCGGGCATTCAAGAAAAGTGATGTAAAAGCGGATAGAAAAGGTTACATTATTACTTCAGCTTTATCAGCAGAATTGATTGGTCGCATTAACGATAAATTCAATCTTAAAACTGAAATTATAAAAGTTGAAAATAATTTTTTTGGTAAATCGGTTACGGTTGCCGGTCTTTTAACCGCTAATGATATATTAAAAACCATAAAAAAAGAATGCAGTAAAAATAATGTTATACTCATACCTGATGTAATTTTTAACAATGATAATTTAACTCTTGACGGAATGACAGCACAGGAGTTATTGAAAACAGATGAGAGAATCAATATAATTGGCTCAAAAGGTTATGATTATGCAAGATTCTTCAGAGGATAAAAATGGAAAAAGTATTGATTTTTGGCAGACCAAACGTTGGTAAATCCACTCTTTTTAACAGATTATTCGGTCAGAACAGGGCAATAGTGGAAAGCCAGCCAGGTGTTACAAGAGATTTGAATTATTCAACCGTAGAATGGTGTGGAACTGTTTTTACACTTATAGATTCCGGTGGTATGGATTTTTATGAAAAAGATTGTTTTTCTGAAAGTATTTTAAAAATTAACACTGAAATACTTAAAGAAGTTAATTTAGTTCTTTTTGTAGTTGATTACGAATCAGGTGTAACTCCTTATGATGTTGAGCTTGCAACCTATCTAAGAAAAAATGATTCCAAGGTAGTTGTTGTAGTTAATAAAAATGACAATATGTATGACACATCAGAATTTTATTCACTCGGTTTTGATAAAATGATTTCAGTTTCAGCTATTCACAGCAAAAACACAGGTGACCTTCTCGATATAATTAAGAATAATATTGAGTCAGCATCGATTGTTGAAGAAAATAATAAGAAAATTATGATAGTGGGTAAGCCAAACGTCGGTAAATCTACATTATTTAACAAGCTTTATGGTAAAGAAAGAGTTATGGTTACAGATGTTCCTGGCACTACAAGAGATTTTATCGAAGAAGAAATGATTATTGATGGTGAAAAATATACATTTGTTGATACAGCTGGTTTAAGAAGAAAAAGAAGCGTAAGTGATAAAATCGAAAAACACAGCAATTATAGAACTGTTAAAGCAATTGAAAAAGCTGATGTCTGTCTGCTCCTTATTGATGGAACTGAAGACATAAGCCAGCAGGAAACCAAAATCGCAGGTCTTATAAAAGACAGTGGGAAAGCTGTAATAATTGTTATTAATAAGTGGGATATAGTTGAAAACCGAGAAAGCCATCTTAAAGATTTAAGTGCGAAAATTAAAAGTAAATTATATTTTATTGATTATGCTCCTGTTATAAGTATTTCAGCTCAGTCAGGTTTAAGAGTTAATAAAATTGGTCAACTACTTAGAGAGGTTTATGAAAATTACACAAGAACAATTCCAGACAATATATTGAATGATAATATTGTACCGTTGATAAAACTAAAATTTCCTGAAATTAAATTTATTAAACAGGTTAAATCAGGACCACCAGTTTTTCTGGTATTTTCATCAAAAGAATTACATTTTTCAATTAAAAGACATATTGAAAATATTTTAAGAGAAAATATTGAGCTAACAGGAACCCCTGTAAAACTGGTTGTTAGAGACAGTAATAAAAAATGATTTATTTATTTGGTCTTATTTTAATAAATTATTTAGCTGGTTCTATTCCTTTTGCTTATATTGTCGTTAAATTTGTTCTTGATATGGATATCAGGACTTTTGGCAGTGGAAATGTTGGAGCTACTAATGTTACAAGGGCTGCTGGCTTAAAATATGGAGTGCTTGTTTTTTTTCTTGATTTCTTAAAAGGGCTTTTACCAACTTTTTTAACTTTTAATATTTATGGAAATTATATTTCAGAAACCATTGATAATAATTTCATACCCTATTTTCTCATACTTTTTATTTTAACCGGGCATATTTTCCCTGTATTTTTAAAATTTAAAGGTGGCAAAGGTGCAGCTACCGGTATTGGTATTGTTTCTGCTTTAACTCCGATTGCCGCTGTTTCAGTTTTTATTTTATGGGTTATTATTTATTACACCACAAAATATGTTTCACTTGCTTCCATATTAGCTGGTCTTTTTCTACCAGTATTTGTATGGTTTTTTTCATTTACAGAAGAGCTGTTTATATTCAGTCTGATTGCTTCATTTTTCGTGGTGATAAAGCATAGAAGCAATATTGTCCGCTTAATCAAAGGCGAAGAACACAAGTTCACAAAAAATAAAAACTGACAGGAGGTAAATCTCTTGAAAAAAATTTTAATAATTGGTGCGGGAGCCTGGGGAACAACTATGGCTAACTTACTTGCATATAATAATGAAGTCATTATATGGGCGTTTGAAAAAGAAGTTGTTGATGAAATTAATCTTGAGCATAGAAATACAATGTATTTAAATGGGATTGAACTTAATTCAAAAATTAAAGCTGTAAATGATTTTTCATGTGCATATGATATGGAAATTATAATCATTGCTGTTCCATCAAGTTTTTTTGACTTAACCGTTCAAAAATTAAGTGAAAAAAAAATTAAAAATAAAAATATATTGTTTCTAACTAAAGGTTTTTCAAAAGATGGAAAGTTTCTTTCAGACATACTGTTAAAAGCCTGTCCTGATAATAATATAGGTGTGTTATCTGGTCCTAATCTGGCAAGCGAAATAATTCAAGGTAAACCATGTTCAGCTGTAGTAGCTTCTGAAAATCAGAAGCTTTGTTTATTTGTTCAGAAAGTTATATCAAGTCAAACTTTCAGAATATATACCTCTGATGATATTAAAGGGGTACAGATTGGTGGTGCTTTTAAAAATATTATAGCTATAGGTGCAGGTATAAGTGATGGTTTAGGTTATGGAACAAATACAAAATCAGCTTATATTACAAGAGGATTGATGGAAATGACAAGATTTGGAGTTGAAATGGGAGCAAAGCCATATACTTTCATGGGTCTTTCTGGTATTGGTGATCTTGTCGCAACTGCATATTCTCCATTATCAAGAAACTATTCCTATGGTAAAGAAATAGCTTTGTCTGATAAAAAACCATTGGAAATATACAATAATTCAAAAAAAGCTATTGAAGGTGTTGAAGCCTGTAAAATTGTAAAAAAAATATCAAGTGAAAAAAATATTGAAATACCGATAACCGATACAATTTTTTCAGTTATTTTTGAAGGTGTCGATATAAAAAAAGCAGTTACAGATTTAATGACAAGAGAGCTGAAGGAAGAGATTTATTAAAAACGCGAATGGAACGCGTATAAAACGCGGATAAAACGCAGATGGAACGCGAATAAAACGGGGTCTGTGCAGTAAAAATTTACCGAAGGTGAATTTGGACGGCCTGACCCCTTATGATACTCGCTTTTTTTAGGGAGATTGTGATGAAAAAATTTTTTATTATTTTATTTATATTTTCGATATTTGGAGCTTATTATTCTTTATCTCCTTTAAGAGTTGAAATTGGTGGTGAGAAAAAAGTTTTTTTTCATAAACAGACCGTGGAAGATTATCTTAAAACCAAAAATTTAATTGTTAAAAAGCAACAGTTTCTGTTTAAAAATATCGAACACTCCTTTGTGGAAACTACTAATCTTGGAAATCTTGCTGAAGCAAAAATTGATATTGAAAAAATTACATCAAAAGTTTTTTCTTTTTTAATAAAAATTAAATCCATGTTTTTTATTACATCAGAAATACCCTTATTCATTGGTATTAACAATGAATCACTAAAAAGAAACATTGATAAAATATCTTCAAAACTTTATGTCGAAGGTAAACCTGCTGAAATATTAACAAAAAACTCAATTGAACAGATTTTTCCTGAGACTTCAGCGCTTTCTGTTGATAAAGAAAAACTGTATCAAAAAGTGAGAGAAAATATTTCAAATAATATTTTTGAAGTTTCAGTTGATATTATTGAATCATTACCGGCTACAAGTATAAAAAGCTATCTTGAAAATAATAACATTAAAGTTAAACTTGCAGAGTATTCAACTATTTTTAATCCAGATAATCCTAATCGTGTAATAAATCTTCAGACAGCTGCAGATTCAATTAACAGAATTTTACTTGCTCCAGGCGTAATTTTCTCTTTTAACGAATTTGTAGGAAAAAGAACTTACGAAGCCGGTTATATTGATGCACCGGTTATTGTAGCTGGAAAACTTGTTGACGGTATTGCAGGGGGAATTTGTCAGATAACTTCAACATTATATAATGCTGTTTTGCTTAGTGGTCTTGAAATTGTTGAGAGACACCCTCATTCAATTTTTGATTATGAGTGGGCTTATACTCCTCCGGGATTAGATTCTGCTGTAGCTTATCCTTATCTGGATTTTAAATTTAAAAATAATCTCAGCCAGAAAATTTTTATAACAGTTGAAATTAAAGGGGATAGAGCTGTGGTGGAAGTTTTCGGTGAGCAAAAACTTCCTTATGAAATTGAATTGGTCAGTGGTAATCCTGTAATAGTTGAATTTGAAACAGTGTATAAATATTCCGATAAAATAAAAGAGGGGAAAGAAATTATTGAAAGACCCGGTGTTCATGGATATATTGTTGAAAGTTTCAGAATATTCAATAATATTGATGGAACAAATAGAAGAGAATTTCTTAAAAAAGATACATATAGAAAATATGACAAAATTGTTACAGTTGGTAAGAGTAAACTATAAAAAACATAAAAATAGAAATTGTTAAAAACGGAGGGTATCAAACATGAAAAAGTTCTTAATCACACTTTTAATTATCACAGGCGTTATTTTTTCACACTCAGCTGATTTTTATTATAATTTTGATAAAACAATTGGTAAAAAAGGAAAGGGTCAGGCGGAATTTGATTATCCAGTTGATATAACAAGGGATAATTATGGAAATATGTATGTTACAGACTGGAAAAATAACAGGGTTCAGAAATTTTCTGAAGAAGGTAATTATATTCAGGAATTTGGTAATCAGGCTGCCCCAAAATTGTCTCTTCCAATAGGAATTGATTCTGATAATGATAACAATATTTATGTAGTTGATTATGGTAATCACAGAGTGATTAAATATGATCAGAATGGTAATCTTCTTCTTACAATAGGGAAGCAGGGAAGAGCAAACGGTGAATTCCGTTCCCCAAGAGGAATTTTTGTTGATAAAAAAGGTGCTAATATTTATGTTGCCGACCATGATAATAATAGAATACAGGTTTTTTCAAAATCTGGTGACTTTGTTCAGGAAATAAGATGTTTCGACCCTGAAAATGGCAAATTTTATCCACCGAGAGCGGTTGCAAAAGATAATAATAATAATCTTTATGTTGTGTTCACACAATACAACAATATCTGGAAAATAAATCACAAGGGTGAAATTCTTTTGAAATTCGGTCAGAAAGGAACAAAACCTGGTGAATTTGATGGACCAAGATATATTGCAGTTGATATTCTTGATAATCTTTATGTAAGTGATTATAACAACAACAGAATACAGATTTTTAATACAGAAGGGAACTGTAAAGCATATTTTGGTGAAAAAGGTTCAAATGCAGGAGCCTTTAATAGGCCTGAGGGTATAGTGGTTGATAAGACAGGTGATGTATTTATTGTTGATGCTGAAAATCACAGAATACAGATTTTTAAATCATCTGATGAAATGAGAAATAGAAGTCTTGCAAAATTTTATGCTTCAATTAACAATATGGAAGAGGCATATAATTATTATGTAAAAGTTTTCGAATCTGATAAAAACAATACAATTGCAAAAAAATTCATACTGGATTATCTTGTTGAAACTCTGAAAAAAGAAAAAGTCGATGAAAATATTAAAATAATAGCAACAGAAATACTTGAAATTGACAATACTGAAGTTGAAGCCCATAAAGCGCTTGATACCATAAGAGAAAAAGAACTTCAGGCACAATGGAGAAAAAAGGTAAGATTAATAATTGTATTGCTCATTGTGATAATTGCTGTTATAATATTAGTGATTGTATTAAAACCCGCGAAACCTAAAAAAGGACAGGATAAGAAAAATAAGGTAATTATCTGGTAAAACCTATGATAAAATTTGTGAGTAAAAACGAGTTTGTGTTTCCGTCCCAGAAACCTTATATTACAATACTTTTCAAAGTCATCGAAGATATGGGTCATGGAATGAAAAAGATTAACAGTGTTAATCAGAAACTTCTTGGAGAAGAAATTGATTTTGGAATTTTTTTTGGATTTGGCATAACAGTTGCAATTGATGAAGCTTTAAAGAATGCTATAGAACACGGAAATAAAAATGATGCTATGAAAAAAGTTACACTCGAGTATAAACTCACAAATGATACTCTGAGCATAACTGTCAAAGACGAGGGAGAAGGATTTGACTATAATAATCTTCCTGAAGTGGTAGCTGATGAAGATTCAGGGCGAGGTCTGCTTCTCATAAGAAACTTTATGGATGAAGTAAACTTCAATGAAAAAGGTAATGAAATTAACATGATAAAATATAGAAAAAAAGGTGAAAATTAATGCTGGACATTAAAAAGGATTATATCGGACAGGAATGTATTTATATCAAATTGACTGGAAAGCTGATATATGACACTGAAGAGGAAGTAAATCTTACTTTTGAAGAAATTATTTCTCTTGAAAAAAATATACTGCTTGATCTTTCCGATTTAAATTACATTAACAGCTCGGGGTTGGGAATATTTATCAATTTATTAAAAAATATTAAAAAAATAAACAGAAGATTGGTAATAATAAATCCAGGTGCGGAAGTTAGAATGTTATTTGAAATAACCAGTCTTGATAAAATGTTTGAAATTGTTAATACAATTGATGAAGCTAAATGTTTAATCTCAGGTTAAAAGTCTGACTTATATCATCGGGAGTATTCCATATTCTGTCAGGTCCTGCTGACATCAGGGTTATTAATACTTTTCCGTCAAAAGGTGAAAAATAATATTCTACGGGTACACCATTTCTAGTCATTGATGCTTTGATATTCAGACTTTCAATCTCCATTGCAACTTTATTATTATTTGTTGTGGGATTTAATTCAAGCACAAGATAAACATTGTGTTTTTCAACGTTATTTATACCTGCGGTTGTGACTGCATTAAAAATTCGGGTTTCAGTTCTTCTGTGGGATTCATCAATTGGACCAATATTCATGGTAGAAAGATTTATTCCCCCTTCCTGTCTGCTTGGAGAACCTGCTGAACCGTGAATTGAAGTCGAAT
>JBAZDD010000091.1:0-7731 GCA_041654635.1 Candidatus Muiribacteriota bacterium | reverse complement strand
TTTTTCCTTGTTACACCTTTTCGGGCGTGTCTAATTTACGGTTATTAACTAGTGAGTGAATTTTACCAGTAACCTTTTTAAAATGCAAGTATTTTTAATATTTTTTTAAAAATTAGACCGAATACCGTTGGAGCAGATATAGAAGCGCGTAAGAAAAAGCCGTAATCGGTGATGAGTAATCCGTGATCCGAAAAATCAAAAACTTAAGAGCGGTAAGCCGTAATCGGTGATGAGTAATCCGTGATCCGAAAAATCAAAAACTTAAGAGCGGTAAGCCGTAATCGGTGATGAGTAATCCGTGATCCGAGAAAGCAAAAGAGAAGCTGTTAGTTATGTAAAAAGGTTAATATTACCGATTACTGATTACTGATTACCTATTACGGATCACGGATTACAGTTTTTTAATATATCAATCCACGCATTTTATCTATGAGGTCTTTTTGAATTTTTGGCGGGACTTCTTCAAAATGATCAAAAAGCATTGAATATGAAGCTCTTCCCTGAGAACAGTTTCTAAGCTCGGTTGCGTAACCGAACATTTCCGCAAGTGGAGCATGTGAATTTATTATCTGATAATTATTTTCTCTTAACATGCCTTCGATTTTAGCTCTTCTCATATTAAGATCATTAATAATATCACCAGTGTAATCATCAGGTGTTATGACTTCAAGTTTCATCATTGGTTCAAGGAGTTTAAAATCAACTCTTGATGTTATTTCTCTGAAAGCTGAAGCACCTGCCATTCTGAAAGATATATCTGTTGAATACATATCATCTTTCTGGGCATCAATAAGCGTTGCCTTAAAATCTACAACTTCATATCCTGCCAGAGGTCCATTTTTAGCAGCTTCCATTATACCTTCCATTACACCTTTTGCAAATTCTTTTGGCAGCTTATCAAGACTAACTTTATTTTCAAAAGAAATTCCAGTATTTCTTTCAGCTGGTTCAAATAAAACTTTAACAAAAGCATACTGAGCTTTTCCAGCAAGTTCTTTTTTATATTCATAACTAATCTGCTGGGAAACTGTTATGGTTTCTCTATAGGTTACATGAGGTTTTCCAACGTTTGCCTGAACTTTGAATTCTCTGAAAAGTCTGTCAATAATAATTTCAAGATGAAACTCCCCCATACCTTCAATTAAAAGTTGTCCTGTTTCTTCATCTGTTTTTACTCGGAATGTTGGATCTTCATCACTTAATTTTTTAAGACTATCTATCAACTTTGAATAATCAGCCTGGGTTTTTGGCTCAAGCACAACCGAAATAACAGGTTCAGGAAAATCCATTTTTTCAAGTATTATTTTTCTTTCTTTTGCACAAAATGTATCACCTGTATAGGTTTCTTTTGGTCCTACAACTCCAACTATTTCACCTGGTCCTATTTCCTGAAGTTCTGTTCGAGAATTTGCATGCATACGCATTATTTTTGACACTCTCTCGTTTTTATCACGAGTGGAATTATATACCATGCTTCCAACTTTAAGCTTCCCTGAATATACTCTTATATAAGTAAACCTGCCCACAAATGGGTCTGTTACGATTTTGAAAGCAAGAGCTGAAAAAGGCTCTCCTGAATCAGCGTGTCTTTCTTCTTCATTATCAGTTTTAGGATTTATGCCTTTGATAGCTGGAACTTCAAGTGGTGATGGAAGATACTCAACTATTGCATCAAGAAGAAGTTGAACGCCTTTATTTTTTAGTGATGTTCCACATATTACCGGATTGATTTTATTAAGTGTGGTAGCTTTTCTAATGAGAGTCTGAAGTTCTATTTTAGTCAGTTCTTCACCTTCAAGATACTTTTCCATAAGATTTTCATCATATTCTGCCACACTGTCAATAAGTTCTTCTCTTGCATTCTTTGCTTTTTCATAATATGACACTGGAATCTCATTTTCTGTAATTTTTTCACCCAGATCATCTTCATATAGATATAATTTCATATTAATAAGATTGATTATTCCTGAAAATTCTTCATTATCAATATAAGGAATCTGTAACAATATGGGATTTGCATGAAGTTTTTCTTTCATAGCTTTTACTACTTTATAAAAATCGGCACCTGTACGGTCCATTTTATTTATAAAAGCTATTTTAGGAACATGATATCTTTCTGATTGTCGCCAGACTGTTTCTGATTGAGGCTGAACACCGCCGACAGCACAAAAAACTGCAACTGCACCATCCAGCACTCTCAGTGATCTTTCTACTTCGACTGTAAAATCAACGTGACCTGGTGTGTCAATAATATTTATCTGTTTTTCTTTCCAGAAACAGGTTGTTGCTGCCGATGTTATTGTTACACCTCTTTCCTGTTCCTGAACCATCCAATCCATAGTGGCAGTACCTTCGTGCACTTCACCCATTTTATGAATAATACCGGTATAATACAAAATTCTTTCGGTAGTTGTAGTTTTTCCGGCATCAATGTGTGCCATTATCCCAATGTTTCGTATATTATTGAGTGCAGTATCCGCCACTATGCTATAACCTTTGGATTAATATTTAAAATGAGCAAAAGCTTTGTTAGCATCAGCCATTCTATGAGTGTCTTCTCTCTTTTTAAAAGCTGCGCCTTCACCTTTAGCTGCATCAAGCATTTCTTCTGCCAGTCTCTGAGCCATCGGTTTTCCTTTTTTCTTTTTAGAATAAAGAATAAGCCACTTAATTGCTGTGTCTTCTCTTTTTTCTGCTGAAAGTTCTAAAGGAACCTGATATGTAGCTCCACCAATTCTTCTGGATTTAACCATTACCAATGGTCCAACATTATCCATAGCTTTTTTAAATGTTTCCATTGGTTCTTCTTTTGTTCTTTCTTTAATAATATCCATTGCTCCGTAGAATATACCTTCAGCAACAGTTTTTTTACCACTTCTCATGATATTGTTTACAAATCTTGTAACAACCGAACTATTGTACATTAAATCCGGTTCATAAACTCTTTTTTGAGCACGTTTCCTTCTTGGCATCCGTTCCTCCCTAATTATTTCTTCGGAGCTTTAGTTCCGTATTTAGATCTGGATTTTTTTCTGTCATTAACTCCACCTGTATCTAATGCACCTCTTACAATGTGGTATCTCACACCTGGTAAGTCTTTAATTCTTCCACCTCTAATCATAACGATAGAGTTTTCCTGAAGATTATGACCAATACCTGGAATATAAGCAGTTACTTCAAAACCACTTGTAAGTCTAACTCTTGCCACTTTTCTTAAAGCGGAGTTAGGTTTTTTAGGAGTCATTGTAAATACTCTTGTACAAACTCCTCTTCTTGCTGGGCAGGATTTCAAAGCCGGTGATTTGGACTTTGAAGTCTCAACTTTACGCCCATGTTTAATTATCTGGTTTATTGTAGGCATTTTTTTCCTCCTGTGACCCTACTTCGTTCAAGTGTTAAGATTTTACCAGTAACCCGTTGTTATGTCAAGAAATAAATAATTATTTTTCCGGTTACCTGATTTATTTACTTGTAGTAATGGCTATACCATCACCTGTATCAAAGTAAAAATCAGTCTGAAAATTTTTTTCAGCTTCCAGAAAAACAACATATTCTCTTAATTTTTCTATTATGTTTTTATATTTATTTTCAAAATTATTTATACTTCGATTGTTTAAAAAATTCAAGTTATCTGATACAAAAATTGTATTTTTTTTTGAAAACTTCTGAGAATGCAGAAAAAAATCTTTATAAAGTCTTTTCATTCCATCAATAAAAATCAAATCGAACTTTTCATCCCCATTCCATTCAAGAAAATCTTTTTCTATAATTTCGACTTTTGGAAAATATTTCAAATTTAATTTAGCAAGTTTAATTCTTTCAGGGTCAATTTCAAAAGTAAGAATTTTTTTAATATTTTTATTCTGCGAAAAACTCGCTGACGAAAATCCATTCCCTGTTCCAATTTCAAGAATGGATTTAACATTTTTTTTCTGTATAATTGAATTAATAAAATCAATCGTGGCAATTTTTGCCCGCGGAATATTATAAACATCAGCTTCATTTTTAATTTTTTCTATTGTAAGATTAATCATTTAAAGGTATTATACATTAAAAGCAGTGAAAAGTAATTAAGTGAACAAGTGAGTAAGGTAAATCAAAAACATTAAACTGTTAACAGATTTTTCAAAGCTAAAAAGTAACTTGGTAGATGGTAGCTTGGACTAAATCAAGAGAAAAAAAATTAAAAAAGTTTAAAAGGAATTTTATGTATGGAACGTGTATTACTTATAATGACTGGTGGAACTATCACCATGAAAAAAGGAGTTTCTAAAACTCTTGAATTATCCGAAATGAGTGAACTCCCCGAAGAAATGCAGTATATTTTATATACATTGAGAAACGAGATAATGATAGATGTTGAGTTTCTTTATAATATTGACAGCACAGACGTTGATATAAACAACTGGAAAAAAATCGCCAAATGTATTTATGAAAATTATGATTCTTATGACGGTTTCGTCGTTTCTCACGGGACAGATACATTATCCTATTCGGCTTCTGCAATATCATTCATGCTTCAGAACATTGGTAAACCCGTGGTTTTTACAGGAGCTCAGCTCCCCCTTTCAAACATTTATACAGATGGGACAAACAACCTTATAAATTCTTTTCTTCTTGCATCAAAATATGACATAGGAGAAGTTTGTATTCTTTTTGGAAGCAAAATTATGCGGGCAACAAGGTCAAGAAAAGTTTCAGCATTTGACCTTCAAGCTTTTGATTCAATAAATGTTAATTCTCTCGGCACAATAGGGTTGAGCTTTACACTCAGCAATGAAGTTAAAGGGAGAAGAAAATCAACACGTTTGAAATACTATGATAATTTCGATGAAAATATATCTTTTATAAAAATGTTTCCAGGACTTTCTGAAGAGGTTTTTGCAAATATGACAAAAAATGTGAATGGTTTAATTCTTCAGGGTTTTGGAGCTGGCAACATTCCAACAAGATTTTTTGATCAGATTATAAAACTTGCAGACAGCAATATTCCGATTGTAATATGCACTCAATGTGTTGTTGGAAAAATCGAACTTGAATTATATAAAGTTGGTCAGCAGCTTTCTGAACTTGGCGTAATTTCAGCCCGTGACATGACTCCTGAAGCTGCCATTGTAAAACTTATGTGGGCTTTAGGTCAGACTAAAAAAATTGATGAAATAAGAGATTATTTTAACCGCGACCTTGTCGGGGAGCTTTCTTAAAACGGCGGATGAAACGCGAGTAAAACGCGAGAGAATCGCGATTGAAACGCGGATGGAACGCGAAAGAAACGGGAATAGATCGCGGATGAACCTTAAAGCAAAGAACAAAAACAATTAAAACGAACAATAACGGAGAACTTTAATGAGTAAAATTAAATTAACTGCTACTTGTGCATTTGGGATAGAATCAATATTAAAAAGAGAACTTAAAGAACTTGGATTTGAACAGACCGCCGGTATGGATGGAAGAATTGATTTTGAAGGTTCACTTTCTGATATTGCAAAAACAAATATAAATCTGAGAACAGCTGAAAGAGTTTATGTTAACATGGGGGAATTTGATGCCATTTCATTTGATGATTTATTTGAAAACACTAAAAAAATCCCGTGGGAAAAATGGATTGCTCCTGATGGAAAATTTTCTGTAAACGGAAAATCAGTAAAATCCCAGCTTTCAAGTGTTCCTGCCTGTCAGTCAATAGTAAAAAAAGCTATTGTTGAAAGACTTAAAGAAGCTTATGGAATTAAATGGTTTAAAGAAACTGGAGCGGAATTCCCTGTTGATTTTTCTCTTTTAAAAGATAAAGCAACTTTATTTTTAGACACAAGCGGAACAGGACTTCATAAAAGAGGTTACAGAACAGAAACTGTTGAGGCACCTATGAGAGAAACTCTCGCAGCAGCCCTTGTTCTGCTTTCTTACTGGAATAAAGATCGTCTGCTTGTTGACCCAATGTGCGGTTCAGGGACAATATGTATTGAAGCTGCACTTATTGGTAAAAATATTGCACCAGGTTTAAATCGCGATTTTTGTTCTGAAAAATGGCCTGTAATTGACCAAAAATTATGGAAAAATCAAAAAGAAGAAGCTCTGAAAAAAATTGATAACAATATCAAACTTCAGATTAAAGGCTCCGACCATAATCCAGCTTGTATAGAAGCTGCAAAACACAATGCCTCAAAAGCAGGGGTTCTTCAAGATATAACTTTTGAAGTTATGGAGCTTGATAAATTATGGATTGATAAACAATACGGTGTTGTAATTACAAATCCGCCTTATGGTATTAGATTGACTGATTTCACAGAAATTAACAAACTTTATATCTCTTTTAATAAAATTTTCAAAAAAAAGACTGGCTGGTCAATTTACATTATTACTGCTGATGCTCTTTTTGAAAATTATTTCAAAAGAAGCAAACCAGACAGAAAAAGAAAACTTTATACTGGAAAAATCAAAGTCAATCTATATCAATATTTTGGAGAAAGACCAGCAGATTAAAATTTTACATAACCTGCATTTGAAAATGACTTTTCCTGTTCTCTGTCTTTATTAAGTAGAACTCCAGTTCTGGTTTTTATTTTCAGTTGTACTGGTCCATATATTTCAGAAGAACATTCTATCATTCCAAAATTGTGAATTTCAGAGACTTTTTTCATAAACGTTTCGATTTTGACATTATTATCTATTGAAAGCATACCTGTAACAATATAAGTTAGAGCATCTCCACCATATTCAAGCTCACTTTCTGTCAACTCATAACTACCTTCAGCAACAATAAGATTCCCTTTATATACACTCAGAGAACTGTCATCTGATATTATTTTAAAAACAGAATCTTCGCAGCTCTGAGAGCAGAAAATTTTTTCACCAGCATAAATCTTTTTAATTTTATCAGCAATTTTTTCACAATCTACTTCTTCAGTAAAAATAATATTTCCTTTTGTGTATATGGAGTTTTTCGATAACTTTCTTAAAAATGAATTATCAATAATTACATCGTTTTTATAATAATCAAATCCTTCTGGAATTATATCGGTTTTGTAAGTTCCATTAAGACGACTCAACACTTTTTTTGAGTATTTATCAAGAAGTACAGCTTTTCCGGTAAGCTCAATTGAATCAACTTTTTCTTCAAAAAGATTGATATCAAAATCACCGGTAAATTCAATTTTACCAACAACTGTTAATTTTGTTCCTGATTCAAGTGAATTTAAATATGAATTATCTATTTTAAGTTTTCCAAGAGTAAATTTGGATTTTTCATTGATTTTTCTAATTGTTCCTGAAAGCACTGTAATTTTATTATTAATCACAGAATAAATATCTTCATCGCATAAAACTTCTCCTGCTACAATCATTTTTTCAATATATTTATCAATATCTTCAGCTTTTACTCCTTTTGACACTGTTAGTCTTCCTGCTACAACAAGTGACATCTGAGATGTAAAATTCTGAAAATAATCTTTTTCAATAGTTAAGTTTCCTGTAACAATTTTTAAGTTTTTCCCTACTTCAAAACTTGCACCAACATTTTTCATGGGAAGTCCCATTACATATTCCTTATTTTCTTTAGTATATAAAAGTATTCCTACGTTTTTAATTTCACCGATATTTTTTGAATTTTCTTGATTGACCCCTGTTAAATCAAGCACTCCTACGTTTTCAATATTGTTTTTCATTTTATTTTCCTCCTTAGTATTGTTATTCCTTGATGAAGTTTATATCTTACTGTTCCAGCAGGAAGAT
>JBAZDD010000090.1:0-7846 GCA_041654635.1 Candidatus Muiribacteriota bacterium | reverse complement strand
CGCAAACATTTCTTCAAATATGAAACTTTTGGTGATAAAACTTCTTAAAACCGCTGTATTGTTTTCATAAAGTAATTTTTCAAGCTCATCATAGGTTAAAATATTAAAAACTTTTCCATTAATATATTTTTTTATGTGAGATTTCATAAATGTATCAAGAAAAGCTCCGTTTCTATTTTCGATTTGTTTCTGTATTTTAACAATTGGAACATTATTTAAACTTAGTGCTGGTTTTTCAAAACATACCAGAATATCAAAGTTTGAAAACTTTATAAGTTCCTCATTTAAAACAAAAACTGCGTGGTAAAAACCATTTTTAATCCCTGTGAGTTTTCTGTTGAAATCATCAACACACGATGAATAATCCAGTACAGCACATGAAAATCCCTGCTTTTTCAAATTTTCAAAAATTTCTTTCGGGAAATTATTATTATAAACAAAAAGTATTTTTCTTCCTATTCTGCATAAATCAAGAATAACTGAAATAGCCTTCTCATCATTTATTTCAACAATTCCATTTTTTCTTAATGTTCTGAAAAAATCACGATATTCTCTTTCTTCAATAACTTCTTTAAGCACTCCGCCTGCACTGTTATTTTCTTCAATAAGGTTGAACATGTAATAATAATAATCCAGATAAATATCTGCCGAAGGATGCGCTTTTGAAAAGATAATATAGTTCAGCAATCTATCTTCACTGAGCACTTCTTCATTTGCATTTTCAAGACAATAATTCAATGTATATTTTTTTATCTGAAGTAAGTCTCTGAAAAGTGAAAAAGATTTATTCAAACCTGCATAGTTGTTTAAATAAATTTTCTTTTTTAAAAAAGAAAATGGGATATAATCAACATCATAAAAAACTGTGTTGTCAGGAAAAAACTCTATCCAGACATTGTCATAATTTTCAACTACTTTTTTAATAATTTTTGAGTATTTTTTGACATTATTTCTGTAAAAATTCAGCTCTACAAGATGTAACCGTGATTTATTCAGAAACGATTCAACATTGTAAAGATTTTCATGTAAATAATCAGTATAGGCATACAACCTTTTAAAATAAGTAATAAATTCTTCCACAGCTTTGAACAGATATTTACACGGAAATACTTCACTACCGTGTTTAACACCAGATAATTCAATAATTCGCTGAGAAAGTCTCTCAATTTTAATAATACTTTCCTTCAGATTTCTATAAAAATTAAATGCCTGGGTATTATTTTTTAAATTAATTTCAAAATAAAGCTCAAGATTTTTCAAAAACATCTGTAGTTTTTTCAACTCAATTGCCGGCTCCTTGAAAAGTGAAGGAATAAGCGCTGGCGAGTTGTAAAATATTGCATTTTCAACTTTTTCTTCAAAAAAATCGAGCTGGGTGATATCTGTAATTATAATTCTATTTGAAAATATATTTTTTTTCATATGCTGAAAAAAACAATTTTCATAATAATCACATTCAAGCTGAAGACAATTTTTATCACATGCTTTCATATAGTTTTTAACTTCTTCATTAATTTCAACTTCGTTCATAGAACCAGTTTGTGTTCTTGATAGCCAGAACAACGTGTCTGAAAGAAGCTGTTCTTTAATTTTAAAAAGTTCTCTGAACCTGTACAAACATATATAATCACCTTTAAAAATTGTTATATTTTCATATTCGCCATAAACTTCAGTTATTTTTTGATTATTTTCATTTCTGGCAGTAATTAAAAGAAATTTACTTGTAAAATTGTTTACAATAAAACTTATGTAATGGACAAAATCATTAATTTTATTTTCTTCTATCCAGGAAACACTTGAATCAATTACATTATAATCCTTATTTTTTTCAGGAGCAGGTAATTCTTTTTTATCATATTGAGGTAAATTGATTTTAAAAGATGAAAGATATTCATCAATGCTGAAAATACCAAGTTTTATGTTAAGAAACCTTTTTAGAAAATAAAAGAATTCTTTATCACATTCTTTTGCCATATGAACAAAAGCATGGAAAGTTTTTTCATTATTTTTAAAATAATTTATAAGATTGAAAAAAACATCTTCCATATCCTGGATACCATCAATTTTCTTATTGATTCCAGGTATATTTTTTAATACTTTTTCAAGCTCAAAATAATCCGAATTTTGAATATATAATTTCTCTTCAGCCTTTCTTTCAGGTATTATTATTATGTAATTTTCTTTTCCTGCAAAAAAGTTGGAAAAAATTTCCATATCTTCAGTTTCAATTTTATCAAGGGTAATAAATTCACATTTCAGATGTGCTTCCAATTTTCCTTTGTTAATATACACAAAACAGAAAACAAGTTCTTTATCAATATTGCGTATTTTATGCATTATATTTTCATATTTTTCCTTATTATCATCATATTCAGAATATTTAAGAAAAAGGTTCAATTTACCCATTTTAAAATAGAGATTTGAAAGAGTTGAAGCTAGTTCTCTACGAGTAAACACTTGACTGTCAATAAGATTTAAACAGAGTTTTTCAGTTTTAATATATTCTCTGAAGTCCATAAGTATAGATATATATTTTTTTATAAAAGCTTTTTCAAAAAAATTATTTTCAATTAATATTTCAAAATATGTTCTTGCTTTTCTCAACTCACCAAGCTCAAAAAGTACACAACCTAATCTATATTTCAGATTCAAATCATCTTTTTTAATTTTTTCCTTTATTTCAAGTATATTTTTAAGTTTTTTGTAATTAGAAGTTGTTTCATAAATAAAAAATAGATGTTCAAATGCTATTTCATTTTCAGGATTTGTTGAATAAAGCTTTTCATAAAAAACAACTGCGCCATTTAAATCCCCTTTTGCCTCAGCAAGCAATCCTCTGAATTCAAGAATAAAATTTTTATCAATACCTTTAAGAAGTTCATATACATCAAGAAATTCTTCACACTTATCAAATTTTTTCAAAAAATAACTTAATCTTGTAATTTCTCTTACAATATCAATGTCTTCAGGAAAAATTGAATAAACCTGTAAATAAAATTCATATGCTTTTTCTTTAAAATCAAACTGCAAATATGCTTCAGCAAGTTCTCTTGCTTTAAATTTATCTTTTGATATATCAAAACTTTTTTCAAGGTAATCTACACCTTTAACACTCTCTCTTGCAATATGAAGCCTTCCCATTTCAGCTAAAAAATCAGCATTTTCATAATTGTTTTTTACTCTTTTTAATATTTCAAAAGCTTTGCTGTATTCCTGAAGATTTCTATAGCAGCATGAAGCTTTTATATAAAAACTGTCATCAAGCTCTTCATATCTGGAAAAAACTTCAGAAAGTATATCTGAACATTCTTCATATTTTAAGTTTTTCATCAAAATATCTGTTTTATGTTTTAAAAATTTCAAATATAATTTTGTTCCAAATATTTTATCAATTATTTTTATCAAGCAGTGCTCCTGTGGTATGGATGTCCTTTTACTATTGAAAAACCTCGATAAATTTGCTCTAATAACATAATTCTAAAAAGCTGATGGGGAAAAATAAGACTGGATAAGCTTACAATTTCATCACAGCTTTTAATAAAATCAGAAGTCAACCCGTCATCTCCACCAATAAAAAATTGAATTCTTGCCTGTTGTGAAAAAATTTGTGAAAAAAAATATTCATCTTTTACCTGTTTTGCTTCAGGTGAAAATGCTATTTTATAGAACTCTTTTTTTAAACGGGTTTTAAGATTATTTTCAACTGCTTCTTTTTCCCCTTCTTTAACTTCAATTATGTCAAATTGAGTAAAGTTAGAAACTCTTTTCTGATAAAAAGAATCCAATGGAATAAACTCTTTTTTTAATTTCCCGACACAGACAATTTCCACTTTCATTCTACAATACTCTGGCTGGGTACCCAACCTTCAACATCAGATTCTTTAACAAAAACTCTGAAAAAAGAGTCTGTTTTTTCAAAAATCAAAACATCTGCTCCGGCCGGAACATATCTTACAATCTGATTTTTACCAGGTTCTTTAAAAACTGGGGTTAAATCCATCAAAATTTTTGCTTTTCTCTCACTACTTATATATCTTGAATAAACATAAGCTGTTCTTCTTGACAGAAAACTCACAAGATACCAGTCTTCATGTTTTCCCAGGATTTTGACTCTGGTTCTTCTTCTTGCAATAGCAAGTCTTTTTGATTCTGTATCAGGTTTTTCCCTGACATTAACATTATCAGCATTTACTTCAGCAAAAAATTCTTCATCAACAACAGAATAATCTGTAAAAATTTCCTGAGTATCATAATTAAAAATAATACTTTCTTCTGAATCTTTAAAAAATTCAATATACTCACCAAAAATATATCCCTGCAAAGGGGGGAGCGAAATCTCAATCCATGTATCAGAAAGATGTCTGCTTATGGAAACTGAATCCCCGATTGACAATGTATCAAGTACAGGATATTGAGTTGATGGTCCGCTTCTTACATTTAATTTTGAAATATTAACAACTCCTGTATTTGTATTAGTTATTTCAGAAAAATTTTTCTTAAATTGAATTTCAAAACAGAAAGTGTTGGTGCTTAGAAAAAATACAAATGAAAAAAATGACAGTAAAATTTTATTTATATTCAAATTCATTAATGTTCTCCTGATGCTTCAAATTCTTTTTTTAAAATATTATATATTTGCTCGGGGGTATCAATAAAAATTTTTGAGCCTGCTAGTATGTCAACAAATCCAAGTTCATTTTCAAACCTTGGAACAATATGCATGTGAATGTGTTCAATACTTGCTCCTGCTGCTCTACCTACATTAAAACCTATATTAAATCCTCCTGGAGAATAAATTTTATTTAATATTTCAATGCATTTTTTTTTCAATGTGAAAAATTCATTGTATAAATTCTCAGGAAAATCTTCAATTTTTTCAATATGTTTTTTAGGAAAAATCATTATGTGTCCTGGATTATAAGGATAAAGGTTAACAGATACAACAAAATTTTCTGTTCTGTAAACGTCCAATTTGACCACATTATCTGAATTATCTACTATTTCACATAAAATACATTTTTCAGATTGTTTTCTTTCTTTGCGATTTTGTATATACGGCCTTTTTCCTAGTGGGAATAAATGTTTTTTAAACATTTTTTATAATATAATCCTTATGATTAAGATTTTTCTTTATCAAGTTTTTTGTAAATTTCATAGCATTTTTCAAAATTCTGACAGTATGTACAGCAGTTTCTTTCAAGATTTCTTTCCCCTCTGTGCCAGTTTATTCGGCAAAGTTTAAAATTTTCACATCTCGAACAGCAGTACCATGTCATTTTAGTAAGGTTTTTTCTTTTAATTTCTTCTATTAAAGTTGCAAGTGCAACAATATTCTCTGTTTTATTACGATTATCAGGCTCCATGAGATGATAAAAAAGCTTAACTTCCTCATCACTTCCATAAAGGTTGACAATAAAAAGTTCCTCAAGAAATAATGGGTAATATTTCCCTAAAGGCATTCTAAATAATCCCCCGAAAGTATAAAAATGTATATTATTATATTGTTTATCATAGAATAATTAAAAAAACGTTTAATGTCAAATCTCAAAAGAGCAACACAGCAATTCTCAATGAATCCACTTGATATTATGCTCTGACACACCATTAAAAATTGTATTTTTATAAAAAAGGGCTGTTCTTTGGATTCCTTCTTTTGAATTATCAAGCATATAAATACTCATCAGAGCCATATTTTTGTCAAAATCTGTATTTAAACTTTCAATATATTCAATTTTCCCATTTTCAAGATTTTTAATAAAATTTTCTGAATCTGATTCAGGAACATTTAATTCAAACTCACCTTCTTTTATATTATAATTAAAAACCAATGAATTTTTTAAAATAACACTCAAAGAAAAACACTCAGTATCGTAATATATTTTCTTAATATTTTTAAGCAAAAATTCACTGTTTATTATATATTCATAAAATTCTC
Source organism: Candidatus Muiribacteriota bacterium (assembly GCA_041654635.1). Taxonomy (GTDB): domain Bacteria; phylum Muiribacteriota; class Muiribacteriia; order Muiribacteriales; family Muiribacteriaceae; genus JBAZDD01. The sequence continues at coordinate 1,911 of JBAZDD010000090.1, read as the reverse complement.
TTGTATTTCCAACCGATACTTTTTTTTCATATTTAAAATTACTAATTTCTGCAATTGTAACTATACTTTCATCATACTTTTTTAAATATAAAATATTATCTATTTTTAATAAAAAATAATCTGGCAAAAAAGAAAATTCAGGTATTTTCTTTAATCCGGGATTTAAATCAGAAAAAACGGTTTGTTCAGAAAAAGCTGCAAATAAATAATCATCCCCTTTAATCATATCTATTTTTTTATTTAAAACATTATCATCAATACTTTTACATGATACAAGGGTAAGAAATATCGCTACAATAAATAAATAGAAATTTTTTCTCATTTTTCCTCATTTCAAATTAAATCATAAAGCGAGATTAATTTTGATGCTATTTCTGGAGTTCTGAAATAATAAAGAAATTTTCCTATAAGAATTTCATATCTTGAGTAAAAATCGGCTATTGTAAAATAGTATTCTACAGCCTGTTCTTTTGGAAGAAATTTTATACACTCACACAATTCAATCATTTCTTCTTTTTCAAAAACTGTGTTTCCATTATTCAAAATTGATTCAAAAAACGAAGGATTGAACTCTTCTCTTAATATTATTATTTTTAAAGCTTTAATTTTGTATATAATTGAAAAATCTTTCCTTGATAATATGTTCTGCGCATACTTAAAAACAATATCGTCATCATAATAGGCTGTGATATTTTCAAGAAGTTCATTTAAAATTTTTTCTGTTCCTTTTTCCTTACTTAATTCACCAAGAAAAAACATTTTCCTGCTGTTTGATTTTCCTAGAGAAAGTGCTTTAAGAATAGTAATTTTAAGAAACTCTGATGAATTTTTATATATTGATGATAAAAAATTCACTGACTGCTCATACTCTCCAAGTGCATAAATTGCTGTTTCTTTAATGACATCTGATTTATATTTTGCGCATTCAATAAGGTAAGAAAAATTATCCTCGTTTCTTTCAACAAATTTCAATATTGCTGTTCTGACATAATCATAATTAATATAAAAAAAATGTTCGGAAAATTTTATTGAAAGTAGCCCAAGAATATCAAGATATTCTGAAATTATTTTTATATCATTTTCTCTGAATCTGAAAGGAGAGAATTCTCTCATGAAAATCTTTTCAAGAATTGTTCTGAAATAATTCATTTCAGTTTCCTCGAGTTCTTTAAAAAAAGAAATATAAAACCTCTGATCAGAAAAAATCTTATTATCAATGAAAAAGTTTTTCAGTTTATCAAGAAAATCATCAAGTTCTACATTTTTTTTATAATTCTGGTAAATAAAAAGAAGTAAATCCTGTCTTCCCATTTTATATAAAGTATTAACAAAATTTCTTATTTTAAAAATATTTAATTCTTCCATTAAAGTCATTGTTGCAGAATTGTCAGTACACATGATAACCATATTCATAATGCTTTCTTTTAAAACAGGAAAATAAAAAGGATGGATATTATCCCACATTGTGAGCATTTTTTTAAACAATTTCTTATCATAAAAATTTACAGTTTTTATTGCAGCAAGCTTAATAATTTCTTCTGAAGAATTCAATTTATCTGAAATCAGATTAATTATATTTTTTTTTGTATTAACACTTATTCTGGACATTGTCATTATTTTTCCAAGTTTTGAAAGAGCTGTGATTTCAATTGTTGGATTTCCTGAATAAGCTTTCTGAACAAGAAATTCAATATATTTTTCTGACTCTATACCTCTTATTATCGCAAGCTGAATCAGTTCATTTGTATGTTTTATGTAAATTTTTAAAATATTTTTTACTTCTTCACTGTAAACCCCTGCAAGTTTTTCAAGAATTTTCATCTGTAAATCAATGTTTTTATTATTTTTTATGAGAGAAATTAATAAATCTACCTGCTCAGAATTATTGAAATAATCAATTACTTCCACAAG
>JBAZDD010000089.1:0-7887 GCA_041654635.1 Candidatus Muiribacteriota bacterium | reverse complement strand
ATTGAATTTTGACAGAATTCCAAGAATCTCATTCTGAACTGACTCCGAAGGGTCTGAAAGCATTTCTTTATAAATTGGCATCATTTCGGAAAGACTGTTTCGAGATAAAGATTTAATTGCATTCAACCTGACGTTTTCGTCAGGGTTTTTTAAAAGTTTTTTTATAGTTTCGTGAATCGACGGATTATCAAATTTTTCGCAGATTTTCAATCCAGTAAGAACAAGTGTTTTTTTGCCTGAACTCAACATTTTAACAATAAGGCTGAAATCTCTTGTGTTTTTTAAAGTTTCAACAAGAATTTCTTCATTATCACCAATTAACGAATTATCAGAAATCAAATCAAATATTTTTTCCGGATTTATTTTTGAAAAAATTTCAACTATCATTCTGAAGTATTCTGTATCGATGTTTTCGTTTTCATGAATTTTTGATGCGAATATGCTGTAAAGAGTCTGACTGTTTACAGGTTTCAGACTGTCAATAATTTCTTCACGATTCACAGAGTTTTTGTAATAGTCAAAAAAAGGTAAAACAGCCTGTTCTCCAAGAAGAAGAAGTTCACGAATGAAAAACTGTTTTATTTTAAAATTTGATACCTGATTTAATATTTTTTGAATTTTATCTGCATAAATATTTATATTCAAATTATTTTCAGAAAGAGTTTTAATTTTTTTTGAAAGAATATCTTTGTAAAAATTTGAGCTGTTTTTATCCTGATTATCCAGCAGGGCTTTGACTATGAGGTCAAAACTTTCCTCGCTATCCATCTTAACAAGAAGAAAATAAATATTTTTCTGAAATTCAGGAAGATGGGTAGTCATATAATCTTTAAGAATTGAAATAAGTTTTCTGTTGTCAAATTTTGATATGTTATCAATAATAAGATCAACCAGTTTTATATTATGTGTAACACACATAAGAGAAATAATCGATTTAACAAGAATTGCACCAGGATTTTCAATTTTATCAAAAAAAATACTTACAGCTTTTTCCTGAAGTTTTACACTGTCAGAGTTAATTGCAGTTAAAAGAAATTCTTCTTTATCATCATTTGAAATATTAGCATTAATTATTTCTTCTAATATATAAATTTTAACATTTAAATCAGGATGTTCAAAAAGTTCCTGCATTGATTCAAATATATCTATTTCAGGATTCAAACAAGCCTCCGGTTAATCATAATACAATACTAATCGGTAAAATAAAAAAATATCATAAATTAAAAATTAACGCAAAAGATTAGGAGCCGTAAACAGTAATCCGTAATCAGTGATCCGAGAAAGCAAAAGAGAAGCAGTTAATAAGTGAGATAAATAAGAAACAGTGAGTGAGTAAGAAAAATCAAGAAACTTTAGAGCGGTAATCAGTAATCAGTAATCAGTTATCCGAAAAAACAAAAACTAAAGGGCTGGGGATGAAACGGGAATGAAACGGGGATGAAACGGGAAAAGAACGCGTAAGAAACGCGTATAGAACGCGGATGAAACGGGGATGAAACGGAATTTGAAGTCGAGAACAAAATGTTATATAATTAATTAATTTTGATATTCAGGGGAGAGGAAATGGAAGAGAAATTCAATGAGTATTTTCTTGCTTTAAGTGATAAGGACTGGAATAATCGTAAAAACAGTGCTGAAAAAATTAAAAATCTTCTTAATAACACTTTTACAAAACTTGATAATGTTTTTAATCATATTACACAGTGTTTTGTTGATGGAAACGGTGATACAAGATACTGGCTCAGTGAAGTTTTTATGCATATGGAAAAAAATTACGTCATTGAATACCTTCTTGATATGCTTATAAATAAGTATGAAAATGAAGAATTGTGCTTCTATGTTATGAAAATACTAAAAAAATTCACTCCGACCCATTATAATCTCTATCTTAAATATTTTTATACTGCAAATCAGGTTGCAAAATTTCGATTACTTTCACTTTTTGAAGATTCCTATATAGTCGAACTTAAAGATTTTTACAGAGAAATACTTAAAGAAAAATACTGGAAGCTGAGATTGAAAGGTTTGGATTTGTTTTCACAGGTTGCTTCATCAGATGAAATTGCATCTGTTTTTTTCATGATTAACGATGAAAATGTTCATATATATAAAAGATATATGGAAATCATAACTAAAATTGAGTTTGCGGGTAATTTTAATTTTAAAAAATTTTATAACAGTATTCTCGATGATCTTGAAAAAGAACAGCTAAGACAGATGTTTGAAATTATTATACTGATTAAAACTGATTTTGATGTAAAATCTTTTTTTGAAAAAATAAAATTTTCTTCAAATCTTGTTGTATATATGAGTTTAAAACTCTTTCTTGATCATAAATATGTAAATGTTGACCATATGCTTGATATAATTTCGGAAGATGACAGACTTGTTTTCTGGTATATTTATTCTCTTAAAAATTCAAATATGGATTCTTATGACAAATCACTTTTAGATTTTTTAAATTCAGTTAATCATAAAATGATAGCTCTTATTATTCTTGAAACACTGATTTCAAGAAAAGTTAAAGTTGAATCAGCAATTCTTAAAAAACTTAGTCAGAGATTCAACGATGATGAAGTAATAATTGCTCTTCTTAAACTTTGTGTTGTAAATAATAATAATTTTCTAATAAGCTTTGCCCTTAAAAATGCTGATTCTGATAATCATAATGTTAGATTTGAATGTTTGAAATATATTTCATGGTTTAAAGAAGAAACCACAATTCCTCATATAATAAAAATGTTTGATGACAAATACTGGCCTATTCGAAAGTATGCAGCTGGTTCTCTTATAGATTTTGGACCTGAAGTATGTGATTATGTTAAGGAGTTTCTCAATTCAGATAATTCAAATATGAGTTTCTGGTCAACTTATGTTTTTGTTTCCCTTCCAACAGAGGAAAATTTAAATGAGATAATAAATGTATATGAAACAACAAAAAACAGTTATATTAAAAAGTTAATTATAAGAAATGCTGCAAGACTTGATTCAGTTATGAGTGGAGAATTTATAAATAAAATTCTGAACTCAAAAGATGAGGAATCAATAGTTGAGTGTTTGAAGAATTCTGTATTGATGGAAACTCAGAAAAAAATCATTTATGAGAATGTTGTTAAATATATAAAACCACTGTCAGATTATAAACCTTTTTATGCTCTCATGTTTATTGAAAAATTTTTCCCTGATGAAATTGAAAAGTATTCAAAAAAACTTAAGGGTAAGAAAAATCTTGTTGAAGAATTAAACAGATTTATATAAGATTTTTTCAAAATACTCCGATAAATTAAATAGTAAAAACAATATGTAACAATTTTTATCGGAGGTATTATAATGAAAAAAAAGACATTAAAAAATGTTAGAGCTGGCAGAGAGTTGAACGAAAGAATTGAGGAAGTTGTTGAAATTAAACTCAGACAGGAAAGAAATACTCTGTTTTTTTAATTAAATGGCGGATATTAAAGGAAATATTGAAACAATTTTTCGGAATATTGAAAAATATTCCCCATCTGCAAATCTCGTAGTGGTTACCAAATATGTTGAACCTGATAAGATTTTAGAAGCATATAATGCAGGTCACCGAGATTTTGGTGAAAGTTATATACAGCAATTGTGTCAGAGAGCTGAAAATCTGCCTCAGGATATAAGATGGCATATGATTGGTCATATTCAGACTAATAAAATCAAATATCTTGCTAAAATACCCAATCTGCATATGATACATTCAATTGACAGTATCAAAGTGGTTAAAGAGATTGAAAAAAGATTTGAGAAAAAAATCAAGTGCCTGATTGAAATTAATACGTCGGGAGAAAAATCCAAATCAGGAATGAGTCCAGATTTTCTTGAAGAGTTTATTGAAGAATATTACAATTTTTCACCGTCCAAAGTAGAGTTGTCTGGGTTGATGACAATTTCAGGGGTAGATTTTTCTGACAAAGAAAAAGAAAAATGTTTTGTTTGTCTAAGGGATTTGCAAAAAAAAATTAATACAAAGTTTAAAAAAAGTCGATTAAATTTAATAGAGCTGTCGATTGGTATGAGTGATGACTATTTAATTGCTTTGAAAAATGGAAGCACACTTATTAGAGTAGGCAGCGCAATATTCAGTTAAGGGGGAAAGTAAAATGGCGGAGAAATCTTTATGGAAAAGGCTTCTCAATTTAGTTGGTATTGAGGAATATGAAGAAGAATACTTGCAGGATGATTTTCAAAATCCTAAAGTTGTTGACTTGAACAGTAGAAATCAGACAGAAGTAATGATTGTAACGGTGGAATCTTTTGAAGATGCAAAAAAAATTACCGCTTACCTCAGACAGAGAAAAGGTATTATACTTAATCTGAGAAATGTTATAAAAGAGGAAGCAAAAAGAATTATTGATTTTGTATGTGGAACAACTTTTGCTTTAAATGGTAATATGCAGAAAATCGCTGATGACATTTTCTTTTTTACACCGTATAATATCACTATAGGTGAGGAAAAAAGAAACGAGGATACGCTGGCTAACGTAAAAGAAGCATAAAATTATGAATGATTTGATTTACGGTATAGAGGTTTTTTTTATAAGCCTCAATGTAATGATATTTTTAAGAATTGTCATGTCCTGGCTTTTTGTGGATAGACATTCAAATGATTTTGTGGATTTTATTTATTCTTTTACAGAGCCACTTTTAAAGCCGTTTCGAGTAGTTATTCCTCTTGGAATGATGGGTCTTGACTTATCCCCTGTCATTGCAATTATTGTTCTGAATCTGATTAAGGAAATAATAATAAAACTCCTAATTTCATAGGAGGGGGTGAAAAATGAGCATGAAAATAACACCGCTTGACATCAGGAAGAGAGAATTTAATAAGAAACTACGCGGTTATAATCCTGAAGAGGTGGATGAATTCATCAGAACGATTTATGATGAATATAACAAGGTATATACAGAAAATAAAAACATTAAAAGTCAGGTTTCGAAACTTGAAGAAAAAATAAAAGAGTTTGAAGAAATGGAAAAAACTCTTAAACAGGCACTTCTTTCTGCTCAGAAAACTTCAGGTCAATTAAAAACCAATGCTGAAAGAGAAGCTCAACTTATCATTAAGGAATCTGAGCTTAATGCTGAAAAAATTGTTGAAACAGCAAAAGAGGAAGCTAAAGAACTTCTGAAGCATATAAAACTTCTTCAGAGTAGGAAAAAAATGATTAAAATGGACTTGAAAGCACAACTTGAATCCTATATGGAAATGCTGGGACTTAATGATGAAAAAATACCTGGAGTAAAAAAAACTGCAATAGAACCTGAAAAACCTCTTCTTACAAGGAAAAAAAATGAAAGTTAATGCTATTAAAGTAAATAATGATATAAAAACAATTACACTTATCGATCAGAGATTTCTCCCCAGAGAACTCAATTATTATGAATGTTCGACTACTGAAAATTGCTATGATGCAATAAAACTGATGATTGTAAGAGGAGCACCTGCAATTGGTATTACTGCCGCTTTTGGTGCATATTTTGCTTTGAACGAAAGTGAAAACTTTGAACAGTTTAAAGCTAAACTTGAGTATCTGAAATCCTCAAGACCAACTGCGGTAAATCTTGCCTGGGCTGTTGAAAAATCAGCTGATTTATATCAAAAATATATTACAAATGAAAAAAATGAAATATCTGAACTGTTATGGAATTTCGCAAATGAAACTCTTGCTCAGGATATAGCGATTAATCAGAAAATTGGTGAACACGGGAAAGCGCTTGTTACGAATGGCATGAACATTCTTACCCACTGTAACGCAGGAGCTCTTGCAACAGGTGGTTATGGGACAGCGCTTGGAGTAATCAGAGCTGCCCATGAAGAACATAAAAACATACATGTTTTTGTTGATGAAACAAGACCGTATTTACAGGGAGCAAGATTGACTGCGTGGGAAATGCATGAGGAAAAAATTCCTTATACGCTTATATGTGATAACATGGCTGGTTTTTTCATGCAGAAAAAAAAGGTTGACCTTGTGGTTACCGGTGCTGACAGAATTGCACTTAATGGTGACTCTGCCAATAAAATCGGGACATATTCTGTAGCTGTTCTTGCAAAATATCATAATATTCCTTTTTATATTGCTGCTCCAGTGTCAACTTTTGATTTTTCAATACAAACAGGTGATAGTATTCCAATTGAAATGCGTGATATATGCGAAATTACTTCTTTTGGAAAAACCATGGTTACTTTTGATGAGTGTCTTGCTCAGAACCCTTCCTTTGATGTAACTCCAAATTCTCTGATTTCTGGTATAATTACTGAATATGGAATTATATATCCTCCATTTAAAGAAAATATATTGAAACTCAGAGAACGAATAATATGAATTTTAATTATGTTGATGAATTCTTGCAGATTGGACATGAACTTTTTCTTTCCGGATTGAATAATTTTCACAGCGGTAACATGAGTATCAGATATGGTGATTTGATATATATAACAGCTTCTGGAAGCAAACTTGGATTTTTAAAAAAAAATGATATTGTTATGGTTTCTCTTAAAAAACAGGTTTCGTCAAGGGCTTCTATAGAGCTCCCGATTCACAGAGCAGTTTATGAAAACTCTGATTATAAAGCAATAGTGCATGCACATGCTCCCTATAGTGTTGCGTGTTCACTTTACAATCGTAATAATATTAAACTTGTTGATGGTGAAGGGCAGTTTTATTTTCCTGAAGGCATTCAAGTTTTAGAGGCTGCAAATACAGTAGGTTCAGAGGAAGTTGCAGAAAAAATTAAAACAATGTCAAATAATAATAAAGTAATAATTGTAAAAGGGCATGGTCTTTTTGCTTTTGGTCAGACCCTTACAGAAGCGGCAAAATGGATTTCAGCTGTTGAACATTCAATGAAAATACTACATATTTATGGCGCAAGAAAGGATTGAGTATGGCTAAAAATATGATATTACGGATTATATTCATTTCTACAGTTATAATATTTACGACTGCGGTATGGCCTGTTTTTTTTATTAAAAATTTTAAAAAAATATGGCTGAGATTTTTTTTCTTTTTTATATTTATTTTATATTTTGTTATCGACAGACTTACAAAGTATATTGTGATAAATAATATGAGTCTTCATGATACCATTCCGGTGTTAAATGATGTATTTCACATAACTTATATAAGAAATTATGGAGCTGCATTTGGTTTTCTTCAGCACAAGCTTGCTTTGTTTGTAATTGTAGCTTTTCTTTCAGTTTTTATGATTTTTTTCTATGCTTTTTCAAAACAGGCTGAAAGGATATGGACACAGGTGGCACTTGGAGCGTTGCTCGGAGGAGCTCTTGGAAATCTTTATGATAGAATTTTTTTTGGCTATGTAATTGATTTTCTGGATTTCAGACTTATTAATTTTCCAATTTTTAATTTTGCAGATGTTGTTATTGATATTGGTATTATAATGCTATTTTATGAAATAATTTTTATGGAAGAAAAAAGAGGAAATGATGTATCCTGTATTGTTTGAGGTTGGTGGATTTGAATTAAGAGCATATGGCTTTCTTTTTGGCTTATCTTTTATAGCAGCTCTTGTTTTTGGATTAATAAGAGCAAAAAAATATAAAATAACAGGTGATGAAGTATATGAATTTGCATTTTATATAATTTTTTCATCGCTTGCTGGCGCAAAACTTCTCAGTCTGATTGTTGATTTCAAATATATTATTCAACAGGGTTTAACCATTGATCTGCTTCGTTCAGGTTTTGTTTTTATGGGTGGGCTTGTTGGAGGTATATGTGGTGGTTTTGCTTATGTTATTGTTAACAAAAAAGATTACAGAAAATTTATGGATTTTGTTGCTCCAATAGTTCCTCTTGCTCATGCCATCGGAAGAGTCGGATGCTTTTTAAACGGATGTTG
>JBAZDD010000088.1:0-7978 GCA_041654635.1 Candidatus Muiribacteriota bacterium | reverse complement strand
TCATTCAAACGGTAATAACAGTTTCCAATGTTATAATAGTCATATTCACTTTTATGCTCAATTTTAAGAAATTCTCCCAGTGCATTCTCATAATCCCCATTTTCATAGAATGTAAAACCATCTGAAAAAGAATTTGTTACAAGGAAAAAAAACATAAAAGCGGAAATTAAGATTTTTTTCATATTTTTTTCCTCCATTTATCATAAAAATAATTCAAAAGTCTGTTGGCTTCGTCAAAATATTCTTTCTGATTTTCAGCATTTATTTTTACAGCACCAAAAGCTATCATGGTAATTTTTTCATTAAGTTTTATTAAATTTTCGATTTCTGTATCATTAACAAACAATTGTTTAATTCTGTCAATTACAACTTCCGAGTTAATATCAACTGTTTTATCTGAAAAAAGAAATTCAAAACCTTTCCAGTAAACATGAGAAAAATTAGAAAAAAAAGCATTGGTGTTGAGTAATTCAGAAAGCTTTTTTCGTATATTTAAAATTTTAGATTTAGATGATTTGCCAAATTTGCTGCTAATCAATCCTGACAGAAAATAAATTAAATTTGAAGCTACAAAAATCAAGTTTATAAATGTTAAAAACCCTATTATTTTTTTATGTGAATTAATAGATAATTTTCTTCTTTTGATTATATATCTTATATCAGTATCTGAATGTTTCAAATTTTGAAAATTTTGCCCTCCCGCACCAGAAAAATCTTCAATTTTTCCGTTCTGGTTTGAAAAATGTAAATTCTGACTTACATTAACTTTATAAACCGGGGTAGATAATTCTTCAAAATCTTTTTTCGACGTATTATAATAAATGAATTTAAATGGTTCTATCAATACTTCACCTGTTTTTTCAGGAATTATTATGTATTCAAAATATTTTTCTCCAAAAATCAATCCATCTTCTGTTTTTTCTTCTTTTCTTTCAGAGGAAAATGTTACGGAATAATCACTGTTATGTTTTATTACTGGTCTTTCCAGAGAAGCAGCATTTCCAACCCCAGAAACTTTTATATTCAAAGCAATTGCTTCCCCCTGAGAAACATTATTTGAACTTATCTGAGAGCTTAATTCAAATATACCAACACCATTTGAAAAATTCACCGGAGTATCTGGAAGGGGTTCAATTTTAAACAGGATTTTTTCAGGTTGTATCATTTTTTTATCCACATCTGCAAATGGGCTTACAGAAAAAAAAGAATCAAAAAAATCATCATCAAAAAAATCGTTACGTCTTTTCTGTTGCTGCTTAATAACATCAAAAAATAGTCGGGTATCTGAAATTTCATAATTACCTGTTTTGTGAGGAATTATTGGATAAATCAGCTCAATAACATTGTACTGCTGACCATTAATAATTCTGCGACCTTCTTTCTGCTGTGCCTGATGAGAAAACAGATTTTTAAGCATTTCAGGTTCTTCAAGTCTTATATTAGCCAGTCTGACATTTCGATAAGCAAAAATAATTTTAAAAATTATCTGCTCTCCTAAGTAATAATGCTCTTTATCAGTTTCCTGCCAGGCAATTATGTTCTGTTCATGTAATTCAGCTGATTCATCAGCATCGAGAATTCTTAAAATAACTTTATTTGATTCAATTTTTCGTCCATCAACTTCAACAAATGCAGGACCAAGTTCAAATTCACCTTTTTTTAACGCCATGGCTGTATATGTAAAATCATGTCTTATAGTGGTCTGAAAATTTACAATATTTACACTTCTTCCACTTGAAACATTAATTATCTGAAAAAAGTCACTTCTTTCAATCTCAGGCTCTCCAATATTTTTATAGTTTCCCTCAATTGAAATTCTGAAATTAAAAGAAGAATTCATTTGAATATTTGAAGAAGAAACTGAAAGAGTTACATCAGCAATTACAGTAGAGTATAAAAAAAGAATTAAAAAAAGAATTAAAAATTTTTTAATATTAATAATCAAATTCATTATCATAATTTTTATCACTTTCCATCTGTTTTTTAATAAAATCTCTGAAAGTTTCTTTTTCTTTTTCTTCAATAAAATTCATAATTCTGTCAATTCCCATTTCTTCCTGTTGATTATTTTCATCCTGCTCATTATTCAGTTGATTATTTTCATTTTCATTTTCATCTTCATTTTCATTATTTTTTTTATTGTCATTGTCATTTTTCTGTTCATTCTGTTCCTGTTGCTGTTCTTCCTGTTGCTGTTCTTCCTGATTATTTTCATTCTGTTCATTATTCTGTTGATTTTTATCATCTTCATTATCATTCTTTTCACTGTTTTCATTATTCTGATTTTGTTGTTTCTGTTGCTCATTTTCTTGCTGCTCTAACATTTTCAAAGCATAAGCAAGATTATGTTTTGCCATAATATTATCATTATCTTTTTTGATAGATTCAATATAGGACTCTATTGCATCTTTTACCTTACCTTCGCTTAAAGCAGAGTTTGCATAATTATAATATGCAAGAGATTTTTCTCTATCTGTAAGATTATGACCCTCAAAAGCTTTTCTGAAGTGGCTTTTTGCACTTTCAAAATCCCCTTTGAGCATGTGAAAATTCCCCTTGTTATAATAAAGTCTGTCAATATCTGCCGATTTTGATTTTTCGCCATTTAAAAGTGATTTATCAAATAATTCTTCTGCTTTTTCAATATCATTCTTTTCAATCATCTGCATACTTTTGTTAAAATTAGAATAAATATTATTATAAAATGGATTTTCAAACCCATTTACTGTCAGACAAAAATATAAAATTGTAATTATACAAAAAAATTTCCTAATCATAATTTTTCACTTTTTATTTATGCAAATAATATACCAATTAAATCAAAGCTTTACAATATTGTTTTTGAGAAAAAAGATAAATTTTTTATTAAAAAAAATGGGGATTTTTTACCGTAATATGGGGAATTTTTTGTTTGAGATTTTTTTAAAATAATGTTATTATTATACAAAATACCTTTGGAGGATTTATGATAAAAACAGGTGACAAAATACCTTACTTTAATTTAAAAGATAATCACGGAAAACTTGTAAGTTCTGAAGATTTCAAAGGAAAAAAACTCCTTTTGTCCTTTCATCCACTTGCATGGACAGGCGTATGTGCAAAGCAGATGCAGTCTCTTGAAAATAATTTTGAAAAATTTAAAAATCTCAATACAGTTGCATTAGGATTGAGTATTGATACAACATTTACAAAAAACGAATGGGCAAAATCTCTTAATATTAATAAAACACCTCTTGTATCTGATTTCTGGCCTTCAGGTGAACTTGCAATAAAATTAGGAATATTCAGGGGAAACGATGGTTTTTCTGAAAGAGCCAATATAATTATCGATGAAAATGGAATTGTAATTTTTGTTAAAATATATGATATACCGGAACTTCCTGACATTAACGAAATACTGTCTTTTCTTGAAACAGTTTGAAAAAATAGCCAATTTTCATTGAATTTAAAAGAGGAATAATGTCATATAACAAAACAGAAACTGATAATATTTTAAAAATTTATAATAAAATTAAACCTGAAATTATTAAAAGATTGAGAGAGCTTGAAAATAATTTTTTAACCGGTAATGATGAGGATATACTTGCAGAAATGACTTTCTGTATTTTTACCCCTCAATCAAAAGCAAAAAAATGCTGGGAATCTGTTTGTAACATTAAATCAGAAGGTTTTCTCACCAAAGGCACTACTGAAAATATACTAAACTGCATGGATGGTGTCAGATTTAAATATAAAAAATCTGAATACGCCTACAGTTTAAGAAACCAATTTTTAAAAAATGGAAAGCTTGAGATAAAAAAATTTCTGGAAAATTTTAATAATGCTTTTGAAACAAGAGAATGGCTTGTAAAAAACATAAAAGGCTATGGATATAAAGAAGCAAGTCATTTTTTAAGAAATATTGGATTTGGAAAAAACTTAGCCATTCTTGACCGTCATATATTAAAAAATATGATTCTTCTGAACATAATAAAAGAAATTCCAAAATCTTTAAATAAAAAAAATTATGTTGAACTGGAAAAAAAGCTCGGAGTTTTTTCTGAAAAAGAAAATATTCCCATGGACCATTTAGATTTACTTTTATGGTATAAAGAAGCAGGAGAAATCTTTAAATAAAAAAGGAGGACTTGACAAAAGAAGAAAATTATAATATCTTTAAAAATGTAACCATTACAAACTAAAAAAAAGGACTAAAAAGAATGGAAAAATCTGCTAACATGTTAAGAAAATTTGATGTCAAACCATCCTTTCAGAGAATTAAAATTTTCGATTACCTGCTGAATAATAGAATCCATCCGACAGCTGACACTATATACAGGGATCTTGTAAAAGAAATCCCGACATTATCTCTTACCACAGTCTATAACACTTTAAAATTATTTGAAAAAAACAATTTACTGATAAGTATAAAAATTTCTGAAAATGAACAGAGATTTGATGTTGATACAAGTAATCATGCTCATTTTTACTGTAAAACATGTAAAGAAGTTTATGATATTCCTACTGAATCAGCAATATGCACAAAAACAGTTGAGCAGTATGGCGGAAAAATTGACGAAATTCATATTTATATCAAAGGAAAATGCAACAAATGTCAGGAGGGTGAATGAACAATAATGTTCTTCATAAGTTAAATTACGGATTATACATAGTATGCAGTAACAGAAACAATGAAATAAATGGCTGTATAGCAAACACTGTGTTTCAGATATCAGCACAGCCTGCAACAATTGCTGTCAGTATAAATAAACAGAATTACACTAATGAATTCATATCAGAATCAGGGACTTTTGCTGTATCTATTCTTTCTGAAGAAGCTGATTTGCCATTTATTGCAAATTTTGGTTTCAGGTGCGGTAAAACTCATCCTAAGTTTGAAAAAACAGAATACAGTATTACAAATGACGGCAATCCTGTAATCAAAAAAAACACTGTTGGTTTTATTGAAGCAAAGGTTATTGAATCTGTTGATATTCATACCCATACACTGTTTATCGGAGAAATAATTGACGGCGATACATGGGGTGAATTAAATCCCATGACTTATTCTTATTATCATAATGTTGTAAAAGGAAAAACACCAGAAAAAGCAGCAACTTTTATAAAAAATTAATAATAACTGGAGGAGCGAAAATGACAAAAAGATTCGAAGTTTACAAATGTGAATTATGCGGAAACATTGTTGAAATGATGCACGAAGGAGCTGGTGAACTAGTCTGCTGTGGTCAGCCTATGAAACTTATGGAAGAAAAAACAGCTGATATGGCAACGGAAAAACACGTTCCTGTTGTAGTTTTCGGTGAAGATTCAATTACAGTTACTGTTGGAAGTACTATTCATCCAATGGAAGAAAAACATTATATTGAGTGGATTCAGATTATTGCTGACAACACTTCTTACAAAAAATTCCTTAACCCTGGCGATCAGCCCGTTGCTGAATTTAAAGTAAAAGCAAAAAAACTTACAGCAAGAGAATACTGTAATGTTCACGGTTTGTGGAAAAACGAAATCAATTAAATAAACAGGAGAATTTTATGCTTTCAAAAAAAATGGAAAAAATGTTAAATGATCAGATTAATGCTGAACTATATTCTTCATATCTGTATCTTGCAATGGCTGCTTTCTTTGACAGCAAAGGACTTTCAGGTTTTTCTGCATGGATGAAAGCACAGACACAGGAAGAAATTGCTCATGCAATGATTTTCTATAATCACATTACAGAAAGAGGCGGAGAAGTTGTTCTTGATGCTATAAAAAAACCTGAAGTAACATGGAAATCCCCGCTTGATGTTTTTAAAGCTTCTTTAAAGCATGAACAATACGTTACAGACAGAATTAATAAACTTGTTGATCTTGCAATAAAAGAAAGCGATCATGCTACAAACAACTTTTTGCAGTGGTTTATATCTGAACAGGTTGAAGAAGAAGAATCAGTTGGCACTGTTGTATCTAATCTTGAACTTGTCGGAAATGACAAAAGTGCGCTTTTCATGCTTGACCGCGAGCTTGGGGCTAGAACTTTCACCATGCCCTCCCCTCTTGTAAAAGGAGGAAATTAATGAGCATGAAATTTAACGCACTTGAAATTATTGAAATGGCTAAAAAAATCGAAAGAAATGGTGCTGCATTTTACAAACTTGCATCAGAAAAAGTTATAAACCCTGAAGCAAAACAGCTTCTTAATGACCTTGCATCAATGGAACAGGTACACGAAATGGTTTTTGAAGATTTAAAAAATTATCTTCCAGATGATCAGGCCTGGACTAAGCATGAAGTTGACACAGATGGACAACTTTTTTCATATCTTGAATCAATGGCTGACAATATAATTTATGACTTAAAGAACGATAAAATGGAAGAACACATTAAAAGTATTGAAGCTATTTTCAAATATGCAATAGAAAAAGAAAAACAGAGCGTACTTTATTATTTAGGTATAAAAGAACTGGTTCCAGAAGCTCTGGGAAAAGATAAAATCAGTGAAATAATAAAAGAAGAAATGAAACATGTTGCAATATTATCAGATGCAAAAAAGAAATATTTATAAGGAGGATTTTTAAATGGACAAATATGTATGCACAATTTGTGGTTATGTTTACGACCCGGAAACAGGTGACCCTGACAATGGAGTAGCTGCTGGTACTTCTTTTGAAGATATTCCAGAAAGCTGGGTATGTCCTTTATGCGGTGCAACAAAAGATTTATTTGAAAAACAGTAATAACGGGAGTATAAAAATGGCAATTATCAACTGGTCAAGTAATTTAAGTGTCAAAATTGACAAAATTGATAATCAGCATAAAAAACTGATATCAATGATAAATGAACTTCATGATGCAATGAAAGCCGGTCAGGCTAATGATATTATTGGTAAAATTCTGAACGATTTAATTAATTATACTGCTGAACATTTTAAAACTGAAGAAGATTTAATGATAAAATTTAAATACCCTGATTATAATCAGCACAAAATAGAACATACAAAATTCGTTCAGGAAGTTAACAATATTAAAAAAGACTTGGAAGCTCAGAAAATGATGCTGAGTTTGAAAGTAATGAACTTTTTAAAAGACTGGCTTTCTAATCACATAATGAAATCTGACCAGAAATACTCAAATTTTTTTAACACTAACGGCATCAACTAACTCGGAGGAATAATGCCTTTATTTGTATGGAAAAATGATTACAGCGTTAAAGTAAATGCTATGGACAATCAACACAAACAACTTTTTGCCATAATGGACAAACTTCATGAATATATGAAAGTAGGAAAAGGCTCTGAAATGCTTGAAAGTATTTTAACCGAACTTTCAACTTACACTCAGAGACATTTTGGCGATGAAGAAAAACTTATGGCTCAACATGGTTATCCTGGAATCGAAGACCAGAAAAGAGCCCATAAACAGTTTATTGACAAAATTTCAGAATACAGAAATGATATTAAAGCCAAAAAACTTGTTTCAGCAGTACAGACTATGGATTTTCTCAAAAAATGGTTACTTAATCATATAATGGTCATTGATGCTAAATATGCTGATTTTTTTAATCAAAAAGGAGTTAATTAATGGAAAAAACAATTATTTTAGTTTTAATTGATGGAAGAAAAAAACAGGCTGTTCATGTTCAGCAGATTTTAACTGAATGGGGATGTCTTATTAAAACAAGACTTGGAATTCATGACGGTGTACTTGACAACTGTTCAGATGCAGGTCTGTTAATGTTAGAAATGGTTGGAGATATTGAAAAAATACGCAATATGCAGAAACTGCTTTCAAATCTTCCAGGTGTAAGTGCAAATCTTGTAACAATGTCAGTTTAAATAAATATTAACATAAAAAAACAAGGAGGAATTATTAATGGCTAGTGTAAGAGGAACAGAAACAGAAAAAAATCTTCTCAAATCCTTTGCAGGAGAATCTCAGGCAAGAAACAGATATACCTACTGGGCAAAAGTAGCAAAAAAAGAAGGATATGAACAGA